>JALNYO010000006.1 GCA_023229765.1 Syntrophales bacterium
TTCGCCCGGCGTCTGGGTACCGGCGGTTTCGATCACAAAAGCCGACGGCGAGGCGCTGCTGGCTATGCTCAGCACGGGCACGGGGGTTCAGAGGGTCACACTTATCAATAAACCATCAACTAATCCATACGGCTATAACAGCGGCACCTCTATGGCAGCGCCGCATGTCGCCGGGCTCGCCGGGCTGATCTACGGCCAGTGCCCTTCTGCCGGCTACGCGGACGTCCGGGCTTCAATCATCAACAACGTTGACAAGATACCGGCCCTGGCCGATAAAATTGCCTCCGGCGGCCGGATCAACGCCTTCGCCGCCCTGACAGGCATGTTCCCGTCGGGCGACCTGTCCGGCAACTGCATGATCGATTTGGCAGACGCGATCATCGCCCTGCGGCTTATGGCCAGCATGGATACTCACCTGGTCTGCCCCCTATCCGCCCCAAGCTGCCGCCTCGACGTAAACAACGACGCGATAACAGGCCCCGAAGAGGTTATCTACATCCTCCAAAAAATCTCCGGCATCAGATAAAAATGCAAAAGGGGACAGGCTGCTTTTTCAAATCAAAAAAGTAGCCTGTCCCCTTTTTGGGCCCGGTTTTACCCCAACTTCCCTTTTAAATAGGAAAACCCTTGAACACGGTAGTAATTTCTCAACTCCGGCATTAGCAGACTGCCCAGTTTAACATCAAAATCATGTTTCTTGAGGCTTTGCAGACGGCTTTGCAGCCCCCTGATTGTATTCGGTTCAAGCTCGGGATTGACGCCCCTGCGCATGATAAATTCAAGGTCGAAGACATCGCGGATTTCTCCACGATCAAGAAATGCGTTTATCTTGTTTTGGGCCATCTGCTGCAACGTAAAACCGCGGAGGAGCACCTGGACGCTGCCCGCGGTAGAAAAAGCGATTTTTTCTTCTGTGCTTTGCGGAAGCGCAATCTCTTTGCGTATTTCGATCTTGAGCCGCTGCCGGCCCGCCTCCCGCTGGATTTCCAAGACAAGCGTAAAACGTTTCTCAGCCGCATCCGTAAGAATGTAATCTTTCTGCAACGACTTGGTCAGGTTGTCGAAATACAGTGGATAATCCATATTTCTGTAAAACCAGAAATCAAGATCAACCGAATAACGGGGAAGTTCATGGCACAACCGAAGCATGGTTCCGCCACCGAAGACAAGCGGGGCCAGAAACCGGCGGTTTTTAAGCCACTGCAACACGCCGATCTCAAATAGCTCATGCTCATTCATGCTTTCCATAATTTCTCCATTAATCCGACCGCCTGTTCGGGGAAACTCGACGCCATGTCGTCAAGGATTGCTTTTTTTATTTTGTTCAGATCGAGGGCTGCCACATCAAGGGCGTATCTCCCCAGGGACTGGAGGTACACCGCGTCCCAGAGGGCCTTTTCGGGCGTGGCTATAAAGATGCCGTCCTGCCGGACAAACCCAAAATAAAGATCTTTTTTTATTTTGAAATACCGAAAGATTGTCCCCTGAATGTCGTACTGATTTTGCTTGAGGGCTATCAACTCAAAATAGGCCTGCTGCACCTGGGTGGTTATCCGGTAAAAAGAGAGGGCGGTAGTAAGCGACAAATAAGAAGGCACTTGCAGACGGTTGGCAGCAAGAAAAAAATCCACAGGTTTGAGGTAGCGCCATTTTTCCGTCAATACGTATAGATCGCGTTTCATCCTGATCATAAGGCCGGATTTTACGTACCGATTGCAGAGAACAACAGCCGATTGCGGCTTGATGGCCAATCTTTCAGCCACATCCGCTGAAGCAAAGAATGTGTATTTACTATCAGCTATTTGCTGGTATCTCATTCGAAACGCCTTCTTCCGCAATGTTTACAGTCAAATACAATAAATATACACTTATGTCAATTTAATATATCTTGGTAACGAGGAAAAAGGGGACAGGCTGCTTTTTTGAGCCAGAAAAATAGTATTATGTCCCACTTTTTTCGGAATGAAAAAAACCCGCTTCCTTTTAGGGGAAGCGGGTTTTGGTTAAGAGTTAGTTAACGCATCAACCGATGGTCGGGCGGAATTTCCTGGTCCGCACAATCATCGCCGCGCCTCCGAACAACAGACCGATCAGAACAAACAGGATCAGCGCCTTCTGGACGGGGGTTGTGTTGACCGTCAGATAGGCCGCGCCGACGATGGGGGCAAGCCCCAGTCGCACCATTGCGCGCAGGCTATCATGCTTCGCGATGAAATCCGCAATCGGCGGTGAGTTGCGATAGTAGAACGCGACGAATGCCTGTCCTAAGCTGTTGGTGAGCAGGTACGAATCCCGGAAGTTCCTCAGGATCATAACATGACCCTCCAGATAGGAGCCGTACGCCGCCGTCGCGATGAAGCAGCCGGAGGTGGATGTTTCTCCGCCTCCTCCGCCGCCGATCCCGAAGAAGCTCAGGTGGCTAACCCAGAAGGTAACCGAGCCAAGCTTGCCGTCCCCTATATAATCGCTGACAATGATTTGACTCACCGGAACCGCCGCTCCCTTGCCGGCTTCCAGATCAGCACGCGACGTCGCCGTGTAGATCGCGAAAACGCCTTTTTCCAGATCGCCCGGTTTCAGAACCGTAAGATCAATCGGCAGGGTGATAACTATCCGCTTGATGTCCTCTTTTACCAGCGGTGTCGTACCTGCCTGGTCACTGGTCACCTTGATATCGTAAATTGTGAGCGACGCCGAGGTAGCGTTGGCCGTTGTATCGTCCTTGGGAACCGGAGTGATTATGATATAACCGTTCGTGGTTACGCCCCCCGCCGGAACCTCAACATCAACCGTCTGGCCAGCGGCGCCTCCGGTCTCCTCGCCTCCGCCGACATTGACATCCGGCGACGTAGGCGTCATCGCGGTAAGGACGAAATTCTCACCCGCTGCTGGGCTGGGAATCCCGGTCTTCGTATCCGCGACAAAGTTGTTTAAGGCCGCCGCAACCGTCCAGCCAGTCGCCGCAGCGCCCGTCGGCAGGTTGATCGCATAGGCGCCAGCGGCATCCGTCATTACACTGTACTGCACCGCAGGCGTTGCCGGCAGGTAGGCAGTTACCTTCGCTCCGACAAGCGCCGCACCGCCAGCGCTGTTCGTCACAGTACCGGCAATCGCCGCCGTTGAGGCCGCGAGCGTCATGTTTACCGTCTTTTCCGCTGATGAAACAGACTGGGAAACGTAATTGGCCAATGATACGTCATACATATATTTTCCACCGGCGGGCAGGGTAAAGGTGGCCTTCCCACCGGCTGCCGTCATCTTCAACGGCTGCCCCGAGGCATCAAGCTGACCGCGGACCGCCACCACCGCGCCGTTCAAGACATTCACCGTGTACAGAGCCACGGGGTTGATCTGGAAAGGCCCGAAGGTTTGCTCGTTGAGACCGTTTGCGGCGGTCGCATACGCATACCCATCCACCAGAATCTTCAGATAGAAAACTTTGGCGGTAGTTATGCTGGCGGCCGGCGTGAAAACGTTGGTCAAACCGTTCGCGTTTGCCCAGGTTCCATAATCCCCGGTTGCGGTTATTTTTGTAAATGTCCCATCCTTCTCGGATTTGGACATCATGTCCCAGGTAACATTCCCGGTAACGCCGCCCACGGTAAAGGTCAACGGACTGTCCTGCCTAAACGCCTTACTGGATGGGGTGAGGGTAAAGGGCACCCGCACCTGGAAGCTGTCCTCGCCTCCCTTCCCATCCGCCGCTTTGATGGTGTACTCGCCGGCAAAGGCGCCGGTCGTAGGAGCCTTGAAGGTAAAGCTGCTCCCCGAGCCGCCCGCAACCGCAACCGGCCCCGTCACCGTCCAGGTGTAGGACTCGTCGCCTCCGGCAACAGTGAAGGCTGCGCTGTCCATCCCGGAAAGGACTGTCGGCGCAGTCGTCGGCTTGTCGGTAATCGCCACGCTGCTGTACACATTAACGACGCCTTCCGCATAAAGACCTGTGGTCGGATTCGTCACCCGCACCGTAAAGGGCGTGGGAACTGTGGTCACAGTCGCCGGCGCCGTCCAGGTTGTAGTGGCGCCCGTGGCCGCCGAAAGCGATCCGCCCGTCGCGGTCCAGGCATAACTGCCCACACCGCTTGTTGCTGTAAAGGCCACCGTTCCGCCAACATGCACATTCGCAGGCAGAGCCGGCACTGCCGAGATCACCGGAGGACCGGGAATGGCATTCGCCGAGGCGGCAGTTGCCGAGTAATTGGGCCGCTCATCCACCGCATAAATGGCGAAGTAGTACCTGGTGCTGTTGATAAGCCCGGTGATGGTGGTGGTAGCGGCTTTATTGGCGTATCCCGCGTATGCCACCGTCGCATCGCCTAATGTCGCATCCTTTAAGTATGTATCCCCCGACACCGGTACGCCCGTCGTCGGAGCGGAACCCGCCTTCATCAGGATCACGATTCCCGCAAAGTCGGAATCAGTCGGGTTCGTCCAGGACAAAGTCACCTCGGTGTTGCCGGCGGAGGGCAAAGGCGCGGTCGGCGCCGCAGTCGGCGTCGTATCGCTGCTCGTTGCATTCGCCTCCGCTGCAAGCGAGTAGTTCTTCACCGCATCATATGCGAACACCTTGTAGTAACGATTTATCCCGTGGGCCAGGGTTTCCGTATAGGTTTGCAGATTCCCAACGTAGAGGATATCATCCTGACCGGACTTGCCCAACGTATAGGTTGTGCCGTCCACTGGCGCCAGTGCCGGAGCGGCGCCCGTTGCTCCTACCACGATCACGCCGGTAAAATCAGCGTCGGTCGGATTGGTCCAATCGAGCTTCAAATTGCCGCTTGTCTGCGGCGTTATGCCAAAAACCGTCACGGCCGCCGGTGCGGTAGTATCGACGGTAAAGGTATTGCCTTTCACCATCTGAGTTGTGTGTTTTGCATCGACTGCCCGCACCTGCCAAATGTAGTTGCCGTCGGCCAAGGCATTGACTGGAGTAAAACTCGGGGTATCGGACGGATCGACCGTCCCAGCCACTACATCAAGAGAGGAAAAATTGGGATCGGTAGCGAGAGTAATCTGCACATAGTAAGCCGTCGCATTCGTCACCTTGCCCCAGCTCATCACGGGCTTGGTGTTTCTCGTGGGAGTTGTCACCGTATTCAGCACCGGATCAGGCAGGACATAAACAGTCACCGTCTCCGAGGCGGTAAAGGCATTGGGAGTACTGCTGTCCGTCAAATTGACAGTTACACTCCCGGGTTCTGCCGGTGCCGTCCACACGACGGTCGGACCAATATAAGTCCCCGGCGAGCCGCCGCTGAACGTCCAACTGAACGGCCCCGTTCCCCCCGTAGCGGCAAAGGTCGTCTCCGCCCCGGCACGGATATCATCCGGCAGAGACGCCGGGCTAATACCGAAGGGGCGCGTTGTGACTTCTACCGTCCCGCTGGTAAGACCAGTGGCGGCGGCAGTAACGATAATCTTGCCGCCAGTGGCGTCAACCTTGGATTCGAGTTGGCTTGGCGCAACGCCGCCTGTGGCGTTGACGGAAGACGTACCGTAAACATCACCGGTTTTGATATCGCCATAAGTGTTGCTGTCCACGCTGAACGTGACGGCGTTTACAAACGCGGTCACAATGTTGTCAAAAGCGTCATAAATTGTGGCGACTAATTCGGAAATGTATTGGATCGTGCTGGAGATAATGGCCGGAGTAGCCGTCAGACCGATCTTGCTGGCGGCGCCCGCCGTTAGGGTAACCGTAGCCGTTTGGCTCGTGGCTCCCACCGTGGCAGTGACGACCTCGGCGCCCGCTTTCGTGGAGGAGGTGTATGTAGCTGTCGTAACGCCGCCGGCAGTAACTGCGGAAGCAGTGACTGTTCCCGTGCCAGTGGTAACCGCAAAGGTAACCGGAACACCATTGACGACATTCGCCACCCCGCCGCTGGTCTTTACCGTTGCGGTAATCGTAGAGGTGGTTACCCCATCGGCAGTAATCGACGTCGGATTTGCCGCAACCATCACTGTTCCGCCAAAGGCGGTGATGGTTACCGCGGAGGTGGAAGAGGAAACGGTTCCTGAGGTTGCCTTGACATTCGCCGAACCGGCTTTAAGTGCATTCAGTTTCCCTTTGACGGATGAGTCAAATGCACCTGCTCCGTCAGGAGTTGCTGAATCGACAGCCCAGATGGCTGTTGCTGTGATATCTCCGGTGCTGTCATCATCGTAAGTTCCAGTCGCCGTAAACTGAAGTCCTTCACCGACAGCCAACGTAGCGGCCGGCGCCGTAATGGCAATGCTGGTCAACTGCCTGGGGATCAGGGTGAGTACACCCAGGTTAATGGCGCCCGACCCGGTCAGGGGCTGGGTAACCGTCTTCTTTTCCCCGTTTATTTTATTAGTTACATTGATGATGAGTGTATCCGTTCCTGTCCAGGGAGTCGGGAAATTCCCCACATTCAGAAACAGGGTACCGGCGTTGTAACCGCAACCCGGGCTCGTTTCCGTCTGGACTTCGTTGGTTCTTGCCTGGATGTATGCCGAAAAAGCAATCTCGCCGTTTGCAGGGGTCGTTGTAGTATCAGAATTCTTCACGGTCCCGTAAACCGAGCGCGTGACGCCTCCGGCAAAGGCGACTGTCGAAAAAACACATAAGTAAATGATACCCAACAGAAAGAACATTGTTCTTTTCCGGGCTGCTGTATTCACCATTTTCCTACCTCCTCCATACATTGTTATAATCAGAATAAATAAGTAATCTAGTCAACCATTTCGGCTCGCTCCGGGTCTTTCCGTATAATTTTTTCAACTGCGGGCAACACCGAAAACGTTAATTGGTCATATCATGGCCACGTAGTCAGGCTAGATACATTCACAAAATACGCTTCATCCACCCCAATATCAAAGTCGTTGGCAAAAGGAACGTATGACTCATAGACCTGATCGGCTGCATTCCAGCGCGACAGGTCATTGGCATTCGGAATATCGGCGATCAGTTGAGAACCTTTTGTCAAACCGGACTTGCTCTGGGGAAGCGAAATCGCGTTAACGCTGGTGGTTGCCGTCACCCCCAGCGTAAAAGAGGGAACAGGGACAGAACCGGTGACGGTAAATGCCCCGGGACTTGAAACATTAACAAAATAAGGTTCTCCAACAATCAGATCAAAATCATTTGCGAAAGGAACGTATGATTCATAAACCTGATCCGTCGCATTCCATCGGGAAAGATCATTACAGTTCGGAACCGCCGCATAGAGATTCGATGCCTTGGTGTAGCCCGTCCCGGCCCGCGAAAGCACAATCGCGTTAACGCTTGTTGTACTTGTAGTAATCAGATTGTAGGTTTTGGAAGTTGTGCTCTGCACAACCGAGATCGTGCCGCTTTTCAGCTCGTCCCCCGCAACGTTCGTGTCAGGGTCGGCCTGGAGTTTGAAGGTCCCTTTGGCCAGGCCTTGAACCGTTACCGAATTCCCGGTGTTGCTACCGGAGAACTGCGCAATGGTTCCGGCTGTGGCCGCTCCGCCTGTCTCCAAAGTTTCATCTATGATCGACCAGGTGTAAACTGCGTCTGTCCCTTCAACAATGAACGTCTGGGTCGCGCTGGCGGCCAGATCGAGGGTTGCCGTATTGGGACTGATGGTGATTGTGGATAAGAGAGTAACGCTGTCGGTCGCGATCTGGGAGAGGTTCCCGACGGAGTCTTCGAACCAGGCGGAGATGGTTTTGAGGCCGGGAGTGGTATCGGACAAATCCCAAACAAGAGCGCTACTGTAAGCCGTCCCCGTGGCGGGCTTATTGCCTGTATCACTCAGATACATCGTAACGGGATCTTTTGCCGCCGAAAATTCAATATTGAGCTTCGTATCGCTGGTCGTGATTATATCGTTACTGGCCCCGTCCACGATACGGACGGTCCCCACAGGCGCCTTGTTGTCGATCAGAAACGGCCCATAAACCGTATCGGCGCTGACCCTCGCACCCGTAGCATTCGTAACATCCAGGTAAGAAGTAATTATATGAAGATACAGGACATTTCCGGAATCGAGGTTTGCCAGATCCGCCTTGTCCTTAGCCGCATTGGGAGGGTCAATATCAGGCCCCACAGAATCGTCCATTGTTACAGAAAAATCGGCGAACAGCCCATCGTTCTCATTCAGCAAAGATGAAGATTCATTCCACTTGTAAAAGTAGCCATTCAGGATGTCCGTACCCATGCTGGGTGCCTTCCATCTGACCACAAGATTATCAGTCCATTTTGTGAGCTTGCTGATCTCGACATCGGCCGTGATATCGCCTTTATCGACTTCATGGGCCGCCCAGGCAGCGGGGGCCATAACCCAAAGGGAGAGAAAAATGAGAAATGCGGAGCACCTTCTTACCTTTTCTTTCCATATATTTGCAGTGTTCATGTAGCCTCCTTCTCTCGAAAGCAGATTCGGTTGCCGGATGCAAACGCCGCAAAAGGCGCCGGCATCCGGCTTCCCGGTTAAGGCGTTATAAAGTTATATCGGCTGTACCGCCGGCACTGACTGTCGCAGCACTTTCGATCGCGGTTGCACCATCATACCACTTGGGACTGAAGCCTGAAGAAACAGCCAGCACCTTGTAGTTGCCAGACACAATACCGGTAAAGCTGTAAGCCCCCGTGGTATTATCGGCCTTTGTATAGCCGACAAACTTATTTCCGGAGGTGTACAGGAAAACATAAATCGGGGCAGTGCCGGTTCTTGTAATCGTTCCCGAGATAGTGGTGCCGCTGGAAATGGTTACATTATTGATCTGAGTCAAGCTGCCAGTGTAGTTCAGATCGGTTTGCACCTGCGTCCGGAGGCCGCCACCCGGAACCACGACCAAGCGGTAATCGCTTGCCTGGGGAAGTTTTGCAAAGCTGTAATTCCCGTTATTGTCCGTAATCGCGGTGGCGAAGAAATCTTTGGACACCGTCGAAACCATGACATAGGCCCCGATCACCGGCGGAGTGCCAGTGCTGTCGGTGGTGATCTTGCCGGTCAGATCGAAGAGCGCTGCCGGTTTGAGGAGACTGACCGGAACCGCCGTACCCGAATCAGTCGGCGACCAGGTTAGGCTTACCCCATTCTTCACAACCTGGCGAACATAGCCAGACTTCTGAACCAGAATGATGTAATCGCTCTTCGATGCGTCAAGCCCGTATATTTTACTATTGCCGTTTGTATCCGTCAGGGCATAAACCGGCAACGACCCGGACCTGGTAACAATGACGAGGGCGCCGGGCAGAGCCACATCGCCGTTGCTGCCGTCCGTTACGGTGACATTGAAATAGGCGCCCTTAACCAGTTGAATGCCCTTGGCCAGATTGTCCGCAGTTATGGACAGATTGGCCTCGCTGTAACTTCGATAAAGGGCGTGAGCTACATTCAGCGTGTAAATTCCGTCGGGGATATCGGCAATCGTGTAAAGGCCAGCACTGTCAGAGAAATACATCTTGCCGTTCACGAGAGCGCCCGTCTGCTGATCCAGCAGATAGAGCATGGCATTTGCGACTTTGCTGCTGCTATTGGCCGAATCAGTGATTGTCCCAGAGAGAACATAACCTTTATTGATGATGAAGGTTTCAACCGCCGTCGTCGTCGGTACGGTCACACTCACACTTTGGACGGCATACTTGCTGTCGAGCGGATTCATCTCGACAAGGTAATTGCCGGGGCAGAGGCCGCCTATGCTGTAGATTCCGTCCTGTCCGGTAAGGGCAATTCCCTTGCCGGCAGTGCTGGTCGCTGTGACCATCACATTGGCTGCGGGATCTCCGCCTGCACTCTTGTAAGCTACCTTTCCGGTCAAAACATTGTCGCACTCGATGATATTGATATTGCCACTCTCGACGACGCCTCCCGCAAGATTAATGATTGTGGCTTCCGCTTCGTTCTGCGTGGCGTCAACCCCGTTGTAGTAGAAGATCTTGCCGTTGTCCTTGATGACAAATATCTCATAACTGCCCGGTGTAAGCGTGAAACTGTAAAGGCCGTTTACCGCGTTCACCTGGGTGAGTGCAGTGTTAGTTGTTTCAAAGGCATAGACGCCGATATCGGCGTTAACCGAATTTTCCTGAACGGTTCCACTGATCGTCCCCTGGGTAATGCTGGTGAAGTCGAAATTCGCATCAGCCTTACTGCCCAAGGTAGAGTCAAGAACCACCGGGGTTGCTTGCCCGACATCGGTCTTCCCGTTGTAGTAGGTCACGGGCACCCCCGAGGCCGTCACCGAAACGATGTAATCATCGGCAGGTACGAGATCCCCCACACTGTAAGGGCTACCGGAAGGAAGCGTTACCTTAATCGTTTTCTGGAGCTTACCCTTCACGGAGCTGGCCATAACCGCCGCATCGCCCGTCAAGCCGCTTATCGTTCCACCGATTGAGTAGAGGGTAGGCGTCCAGGCAAGGGAAAGAGGCGTACCCGTTATCTCGCCAGACGTTAAATTTCCGTAAACCGCGTAGAGTTTGTATGAGCCAGGCGGCAAGGGCGGAGTCTGGAATTTCCCATCCGCGTTGACCGGATAAACGCCGACAACCTTCGTTCCAGTTTCATCCATAACCTTGACCTGAAGGCCGGCAACGTAACCGCCGTTGAGCGTAATGGAGCCGGTCAACCGCTGCGGCGCCGACAGGGCGATGTTAGGAACGGGGTAATTGGCATTCACACTAAATTCTGCGCTCTGGTTATTGTAGAAGCCGGGATCATTGGAGGTTATAAAAACCTGATAAGTCCCTGGCAGTTTACCGTTAAAGGCATATTTGCCCAGACTGTCAACCGTCATCTGACTATCATTGACATAACCACTGGGCGTACTGCGCTTCAAAACCGCCGTGGCGCCGACTGCCGGATTGGTTGTACCATAGGTGGCCGTGCCGGTTATGTTAAATTTATCCGCATTGACTGTGATGCTGCCGGCAACCAGGGTCGCCGGATAAACAGGGAAAGTGGTCGTATCGTACATCCCTGTATCTGAATTCTTTGCTGACGTTCCCACCAGCGCAGGCAAAAATGTAGGATCGCTATATCCGGCCGCCGCATTCTGGATGATCGTCCTGAGCAGCCCAATAGCATACTCGCCGTTGCCCCCCTTGATCGTGAACTTGGCGTTGAAAATAACCAGGTTGGTCCCGGCCAGGCCGTCGGCGGAAGCCGCAGCGACCAGCACTCGCCCGGTAGGCGCCGCGGGATCGGCCAGAGCTCCATCGTCATTTGCCTGGTAAAACAGGTCCGTTTTAATCAGATTAATCTGGTCAGTGGTATATACCGCCGGATCCACAGGCGGAGGAAGAAATTCATCGCCCTTGGTGATGATCTTTCCCCCCTGTTCCAACCCCATGAACGTAAAAACTGCCGGGTCGTAGGTCATTGTAAAAGTGACGCCTCCCACACCAGCGGCGTCGTTGATTGTAATGGGAACGGCAACAGTGTCGTTAATCCCGCCGCTTACCTTTCCCACCGTCAGGCTTTTGTCTAAAGCCACAGCCTGACCGCCAAGCAGAAAAAAGGCGACCATCAGCAGCGTCAGCAATCTGGATATTTTTCTTATCTTTATCATTGGGTCCTCCTTGAAAGAGGGAACAGCGCGGGGCTGTCCACTATTGTCCCGTTATTTCCCTGAATTGGGTAATTCGTTTAAGTGATTCGACCTTATTAAAGTTTGCCCTTTTCGCGGCGTAAAACTTGCTCGTTTCATCCGCATAAATCAACGCCAACGACTTTTTAAGCTCCGGGTCCTGAGCCCCATCCAGGCGCTTCTGCAAAAGCAGCAGGTCACTGAACTTTGCCATTTCCTCGCTTTCAAGCTGAAGCTGAAGGGCAACCCACGGTTTCTGGAGCGTCTCCGCCGGGTTTATTGCGGGGTTGGGAATAGACTGGGAAGGGACAAGCGCGCCCCTCTTTCCAATGCCTCCCTGTGTGATCATCTCGCCGCCCGCGCTTACCAGCACCGTTACCGTTTCGCCGCGGCGGGTTTTCTCCTCGTAGATTGGGGTTCGCCCGCCGGTGAAAAGCGGCACAACCGCGCCAGAGACGCCCCCTTCGGGGTAGATCTTCAGCGCAGCGATGCGGAATTCATTGCCTTCCTTCTCGTAGATCGCCGCATAGCTGTAGCCGGCGAGGATCCGCTTGATCGCGTCTTCGAGGGGTTCGCCTTCAAACTGCAGCGTCAACGCCTCCGCCTTTGTCTGGAACCCCTTGGCGATGAAGACATCCACGCCGGCGGTGCGGGCGATTGTTTCGAGCAGCTCGCCGACCGTCGCTTTTCGGGCGTCCAGGGTAAGATTGCCCCCTTCATATTTGGCGCCGGGACGGATTGCCGCATCGGCGCCCCCGGCTGCCGCAAAGAAAGCCGCGGCGAACAAGGCGATCAGGGAAACAGTCTTTATTATGTATTTTTTCGATTCCATCATTTTAGCGTTTCTTCAGGTGACGTTTAAAAAGCCCGCCTTTGCGGCGGCATTTCGCGCTTCCCATAAAACCGGTTAAAGCCGCCGCGCCAAAAAGACGCGCCGGCCTGCCGATTCAGACTTAAGCAGAAAGGGGAGGGGGGGTTGATGGCGTTATGTATATTGATTTATAGAGAAATAGCATGCCTGAGGGGCGCATGCCGGATTCTGAAATTATCCCGGGGGTAAAACCTGCAAGGAGCAGCGCCGGCGGCGTCTCATGGGAAACCTTCCCGCTCGCGCGCGCCCCGTCGGCCTTGATCGCCTTCTGAAAACCGGCGGCAGTGGCCAAAGAAATGATTGCATTTTCAACACTTTTTTCAAAGAGGGCCGGATCGCTGGCACTGCGGGCCACCCCCTGGACACTGAGAACCGCATCGGCAAGATCAACCCGCTCGTCGAGGTTGACATCGCCCCGCAACGCCGGGAAACCCGTCGCCAGAAGCGCCAGGGCAATAGTCAGGTGCAATATGTTTTTTAAT
Organism: Syntrophales bacterium; assembly: GCA_023229765.1. Lineage (NCBI taxonomy): Bacteria > Pseudomonadati > Thermodesulfobacteriota > Syntrophia > Syntrophales > Syntrophales bacterium. Next base: position 12,877 of record JALNYO010000006.1, read on the forward strand.
ATCCGCATCTTGCCGTGCCTGTTTGTGTTTTTTGGTTCGCCGCCCGCTGAAACCGCCTTCTATAAAAAACGGTGATGGAGTATAATCCACCAGAAACAGAATAGTCAATCTATTTTTTAATTGGGGACAGCACCCCATTATTGCCTTATTATTCGCCTGAGCTAATTGCAAAACTCGCAATTCTGTCATTCCCGCGACGCTTCTGGGCGGGAATCCAGATTGTAACTACCGGAAATTATGGATACCCGATAAGGGCACTCGGGTATGACAAAACGTTTTGCAATTACCTCACCTGACAGGATCTTCTCCATCGGGGATGGGCGCTAATTTATTTTATCTGTAACTATCTATAAATTTTACGAAAATACCTCATAGAGTACGCGGATATGCCGCCCACGCTTTCTAAAAGCGCTGGCGCCAGTTTCATCACCTGCGAAAATATGTCGCTGAGGGCCTCGGGCTTGTACTCATGGGCAATTTCATTTCTCAAAATGCGGATTTGAATAAAATCGTCCGCAGATGCGATAATCCCCTTCTTTTCCGCACGGTTAATCCTGTCCCGCACGGCGCCGGACTCTTCCAGGTCAAGTCCGTCAAAAAGCCTCAAAATCTTTTGAATGATCATATCGCTTAGCCTTGCGAAGCGGCTGGTCAGGGCTTCGAAGCTTTCCAGCTCCTCATAAGTGAAGTCGGATTTTACCCCGATTCCTGAACATTTTTCAAAAGAGCGCCGGAAAATGTCCCGTGCGTCTTCCAGCACGACGAGTTCCTGGCGAAGGATTTCCATTAAATCATTCATTGCAGCCTTCTTCCCTGCTCCAAGGCCATACGGACGAAGGGGTCGGCGGCATCTTTGGCAATGACTACATCAATCTTCTGCTCCTCCATCTTTTCAAAAAACTGCCGTTTTATCTTTAACTTATCAGAATATGTCAACTTTGGGGAAATAATCAGCAAATCTATATCGCCACCCTTTCGGCTATCGTCGGCGCGTGATCCGAAAAGATAAACCGCCGCCTCGGGGTCGAGGGCATGAACCGTTTCTTCAATTGTCCGAATTTCAAACTCCTGCAATCGCATGATGATTACCGACTTGTTGGGGGCAGCCACTAATTAATTTCATTAGTGGCTGTCCCCAATTTCACAATTTCAGTTACTACCGCAGGTCGGCCGCACGCTGCAGGTTGTGGAGAACCTCGGCTGTGCCAATGCTCGCATTGCAATCCACATCAACGCCGCAGGTTGCGTAATCCGTTCGCAAGCCGCTCGAAGATATGCCTGTCATAACCTGCAGAGCCAGCACCGCGTCGGCCAGATCGACTTGGCCATCGTTATTTATATCGCCGTAATTGGGAACGGGGGTCGGTGCAAAATCAATGTAATCCCAATCCACATAGGAACCAGCCGTTAAATAAACATTGGCATCTATTATCACCCGCTGCACGGCTTCGAGCGCCGGCGGAAGCTGATAAGATAACACCGTTTTGTAATTCGTCCCGTCCGTGCTGTAGCGAAGGGTAAAACAGCGCCCGTTTCTGTGAATCTCGTAGAAGTACGCGTGCCTGAGCCAATTACTCGCGACCACGTCATCGGCGGCAATCATCGCATTGTTCGCGGCCACAACCTGCCCGTTTACGACGAGCTGGGCCGTCAGGATGTTGGCGTTGTACCACTGATCCGTGCCCCTCGTAATGCTCAGATAAGCGTTGTTTCCCGCCCCGAAGGCAACCGTGAAGACCTGATACTGGGCACCCGTTCCCTGCCAGACAATGTTGTAATCCGCTTTCGCTTTTAAAACCCAGTTGTCACCGTTAAAAGGCCTGATCAGGGCCAGACTGGGACTCCATGAGGAGATAGCCCCCACCGAACGCCCGCTATAGGCCCGCCCTGCGAGGTTGTAACGCAGATAGCCAGGAGTATCAGTTAGCAGCGAATAGGTTCCCGTTCCGCTTACGACCTGCCATGATGAATCCAGGGCGGTACCGGTAAAATCATCTTTCCAAGGCTGGTAAATGATATTTGCCGTACAACTAACCGTTGCTCCCCCATCTGACCCCGCACAGCTCCAAGTCCACGGGCCGCTGCCGGCAACCGTGGTCGGAGTCCCGACGCTGCAGAGATTGTCGGTGGGGGTCGGCGCTGATGTAAATGCCTGACCGTTTGCCGTTCCGCAGACGCCGCTTACCGGATTGGCTGTAAACGTTGCCGATACCGTACAATTTGCCGTCACCGGGCTCGTTGTATAGGTCGTCCCGTTCAAGCTTCCGCCGCAGGTGCCTGTAACCGCTGCCGTATAACCGGAATCCGGCGTTACCGTAAACTGCGCCGTCGCATTGTTATTCACGGGCTGAGGTGTGTTCGGGCTGATCGTTCCGCCCGCCCCGGCAGAAGGCGTCACTGTCCAGGTCTGGATAGACGATTCGACAAACTTCCGGAAATTCGTTCCATCAAGGTTGGCAAAGTAGATTTCGCCGTCCTGGCCAAAGCCGACCCGGGCCTCCATCAGCGTGGGAGCATCCGTTCTTGTAGCGATGAGCGCTCCTGTTTGCCCATTGTAAAGATTATGGTTCATCCAGCTCAACAGATTGCCGGACTTCGTAAAGCCGCAGACATTCCCCTCTGCGCTCCCCAACGCCGAACTGCTCAAATCCGTCCTTGTCCCACCGGGAACGGCAAACACCGCATAATGGGACGTTTGCACCACATTCGGCTCGCTGCCACTAAATGTGCTGTAGTAATAGAAAACCCGGCTGGAGTCGGCCTTCCAGAGGAGCATATTCCACTCGCCCAGGACCGCCTCCTGGACAACCGCCCGACTCGTACCGTCGGCATTCATCAGAATTAGACGGGACTGGTTGGTTGCGTAATAGTCGGCTGAACGACTTTCTTCAACGATCATCAACTTTTGACGATCGGGCGACAGTGAAAAATAGGTAAAGCGGTAGGGCGATGCGGGCATTGCCACTGTCACAATATTCGTCCCGTCCGGATTCATCTTTTTGAGGATCCCATCGCTCTTATCGATAAAGAGTATCTTGCCGCTGCCGTCGAAGGCCGCGGAATCTTCTTCCACCGTCGGCGTTGTCAAACAGGCGGTGGTTTTGGCGACAGTGTTGTAAATGCAGGGGCTGTAAGCGCTGCCATTGTTCAGAACTTCGTTCAGGAATTTTGTGTAAACCAGCATGGTCTGCGCGCTGTTCATATTGGCCAGCCCGGCCTGATTGTTGAGAACCACTGTGTCGGCAGCCTGCAAGACCGGGTCGTAGAGATACAAATTCATTCCCGAATCGGCAAAATTCATCATCGGGATCCGCTCGCCGGCGGGCAGGAACATCCCATAAACGTCGCCCCCGGTAACGCCTCCCGAACCTGCGCCCGTCATTTCCAATGAAAAACCTGTATTTATGAGACCGAAGAGCTTGCCGTTCACCGGCAGTCCGCCGATCCCGCCCATCTGATTGCCGGGATCACTGTTGATGATGAATTCCGATCCAACCGGTGCGCCGGAGGCACTGACAAGCTGGCCGCGAACATCCGAACATGTCCCCTCGGAGACGTCACACACCCAATCCCCGTTGGCGTCGTTGCGCAAATCCGTCCAGGAGACAAGGTAGTTTGTCCCATCGAAGGCGATGCCTGGCCCGAACTGTTGGCCGGGGGCCGTGCTGATACTGATTCTGCCGCCGGAAAGGACGCCGGCCGGCGTTACGATCTGGCCAAAGACATCCCAGTTATTCGGGGCTGTTGACACTTGGTCGGTCCAGGCAACAAGGTAATTGCCCCCGGCAAAGGCCACGGTAAGCGGGTTGTCGTTGGGATAGCCGCTTGCCTTCACGGTGATTTCCGTTCCCAATATCCCGGAAGGGCTGACAAACCTGCCCTTTACCGCATTGTTCGTAGAATGGTCATTCCACACCACGAAGAAATTCGTCCCGTCAAAGGCCACATTTTTCATTGCCTGGCTGCCGAAACCAGTGCTGATCCGGAATTCGTTGCCGATAACGCCAGCGGGGGAGACCAGCCGTCCATAGACGATATCTTTGCCGGCCGTCGCATCCGTTTTGTAATACACGGCAAGGTATGTCCCACCGCCGAACGCAATGCCGCCGATATCGCGCTTGACGCTGAGCGGACCCTCGTCTATAGCAAACGGCGTATTCACAACGCCGGATTTATTGATGAAAGCACCGTAAAGCTTGCCGGTATTGACTGCATCGTCAAACCAGATCATCAGGTAATTCGCACCGTCGAAGGCAACCAGCGGCAAACCGCCGGTACGACCGATAGAGATGCGATTGCCGACCAGCGCCCCTGATGGCGATACAAGTTGCGCGGTGATGTTGTTATGTGAGACTGCGTCGCCCTGAATCCCGACCAGATAATTCGTCCCATCGAAGGCGCCGCTTAAACCCATTTCCGACCCCGTCGTTGTGGCGATGGGGAATCCAGACCCAACCCCCGTCTGCATAACGGTGAAAGTCTGGCCGCCGATGGTGATCGTTCCGGTCCGGGCGGCGCCGGCATTGGCGTCCACCGTATAGGAAACGGTCCCATCCCCGGTTCCGGAAGAACCGGAGGTGATGTGAATCCAGGAGGCGTTGCTGATTGCCTGCCAGGCAAGCCCGACCGGGGCAACAACACTGACGTTCCCTATCCCGGCACTAACAAAGCTCTGGCCGGTCACCGAAAGCGATACGCTGGTCCCCGCAGTGCCGGTAATGCGCCCCTGGTGGACGCCGCCGGCATGGGTGGGGAAAATCCTGCTGTTGAAGGTGTAACCGGCCTTCGTCGCCGTTACCGTAACGGTATCGCCTTCATCCACATCACGGACGATATACCGGCCATCGGAGGGGGTGGCTGTCAGTCCCGAACAGGCGTCGTCATAGCAGATTGCGTACGGAGCGTCTGGATGATTCGCACTCGCCGCCGTGACAATCGCCCCGGACAGGTTGTTGAGCATCTGATCCACCACACGGGCGACGATGATCCCTTTTCCGGCGGCAACGTTCCAGTTCCCGGTTCCCGTCCCCAATTTCGTTACCGGAAAGAGGGTGTATCCCCCGAGGTCGGTATAGCCTGACCCAAACTGCATCTGCCCGGTATAGCTCGGGGCAAGGGACGTGTTCTGCGGCTTGCTTAATTTCAGTTGGAAGTTCGTCCCGGCCGGCACGCTCAGATAGAAGGAACCGTCCGGATTTGACACCGACGCGTTGATGGGGCCCGTCGCGTTGATCTGCTCGATCGTCGCGTTCTTGATCCCGGCAGGCGTGGTATCCATGATGCGGCCGCCGATGCCGACTCTGACGGCGACGGCCGTGCCAGAAACGATCCCTATACTCATGGCGCCGTCATGGGTGACGAAGGTCGTGGACGCGGGGAAGGTGTAGTTGGATTGCGCTGCCGACACGGTTACCGTGTCCCCCTCCTGAACGTCGAGGATGTAGAACCTCCCCTTCGCCGTTGTTGAGGTCAGGGAGTCCCCAATGCTGCCATCGACATTCTCATACTTGACGCGATAGGAGTGCGGGCCGCTCGCGCTCACAACTGCCCCGCTGATGTATCCCGCCTGCGGATTGGCGCTGTTGACCACCCGTCCCCGAATAACGCCGCGGCCGGTGCTGCCGCTCCAGAAGTTCAACTCCGCAAGCGTAAAGAGGTTGAAGGGACGCGAGGCGGAAATCACGGTTCCCGCCGCCGCCTGCATGACGCTGCTGTACGTGGGAACGTAGTTCGTCCCAGTCTTTTCCAGCTTGAGGGTAAAGGGAACATTGTCGGGAAGCCCGTTCAACGTGAAGCCCCCGTCAGTGGCCGTTGTTGTTGTAACGGTTCCACTTCCCACTATAACCCCGTCGATCGGATTGTCACTCGTGTCCTTCACAAAGCCGTTGAAGGAGACCGTCCCGCCGCCGGTCGTCGGCGTTGCGAAGAACGAATCTTCCGAAACGTGGTCGGCCGCGGTCGGAATAATGGAAGTATTTAAGTCGAAGGTATAGCCGGCAAGAGTTGCCGTCAGTTGCACCACGGTCCCGGCCGGGACGTTCTGCACCATATAGATGCCGTCAGAGGCCGTGGATGATCCGCCGCCGGTGTACGTGACCGGGTAGGTCGTGCCCGTCGGCGATCCATCTACAAATTGCGCCGCCGTAACGGTCGCCCCCGACAGAAACGTCGTCGGGTTGCTCTTCAGGGCAACCCGGCCGAGAATCATCGCGTTTCCGGAGTTGTTGAGGGCGCTGTACTGGGCATTCGTGAGGAGCGCAAAGGTCAAAAGCGCCTGGATGTTCTCATTCCAGTTCATGATTTTGCTCAGGACGACCGGATACCCCGTCGGCGGCCCTACCCGCACGAAGAAGTTGGATGAGGCAGGAATGCACGTCAGACTGAAGGCGCCGCTGCCATCGGTGGTGGCCGTATTGATCGGTGTCAGGCTGCCCGGCGTATAAGCTCCGACATTTGTTCCGAAAACCGGCGCCATGTTGGTTGTATTTGGCCAGTCGGGCGCGCTCAGCGCCCAACCATTAAAGGCGATTGTTCCGGCAGCCGTTCCATTGTAGGTGAAGTAGCCCTGGGTCTGCGAGGTGTTGCCGTTAAAATCGGCGGCGGTTATCGTGTATCTGTAGCTGTGGCCGTCGATAAGCGGCGATCCCGTGTAGGGCACGCTCGTCGTGAAGGCGGACAGGTTGTACTGGCTCATCACCTGGACGTCCTGCAGTGTTGTGTCTCGTACGTCAATGCCATACCAGCTTATGGCCGGCGCATTAGCAGGCCAGGTCCAGGCAAAGGTTGGAGGGGCGCTCAGCGAGGCGTTGGCGGCGGGCGAGGTTACCGTCACAAACTGCTCCATGTAGGCGGCAATCGTCTTATCCGCGACAACCGTCGTGTTGTCCTTTTTGGTCGCGATAATGTGGTAGGTGAGAGAAACCGTCGGCAAGGTCGAGCCCAGGGAAACATTCGGCTGCAGCCACCACTGGTCGTTGCCGTAAACCAGATTCGTCCGGGCAAGATAGCCCAGGCTGCCGGAGGCGATATTGACGCTTTCCGCGGTAACGCCTGAATATAGACTTCCCCCCGGATCGCTTGCAAAAACCAGGGCGGCGTAGCTGTTGCTCCCCTGCTCGTGATTCGAAAAAGCCTGGAAAGGGGGCATTTCCCCGCCGCCGTTTTCAGCTTCAGCTCTCAGCGCTACGTAGGGGAACAGACCGGGAAAGCCCACATACGGGAAACCTATCGGCGGTTGAGAAGCGGCGAAGCCGAAAGTGTCCGTGCCGACAACGGTCCAGCTTATGCCCTTATCAAGGCTGTAATCGAAAATCATGCTGTTGCCGCCCGCCAACGGGTCCAGGCAGCGAATTCGCAGAACAATTACCCCGATGCCAGGATCAAACCCGTTGACGGTGGCGTTCACCGGCCCCCAAATAGTCGCATCTTGCAAATCGTCGTAGAGCTCGGCCCTCAGGTTAAGACTTCTCCCCCCCTCCGCAGTAGGAACCCAGGCGGCGCTGAATTCCGGATGCGGCCCGCCGGTCATGCTGCCAAAGCCGATAGAGGCGGCGTAAACCTTTGCGGGGTCGGTCATGCCGTTAAAGTTCGTCAATACAGCGGCATATTCCCACTGGGGAACAGGAGGGGCGTTGGAAAAGGGCGTGGTGTTGATGATCAACCCGCCATTCGCCGCCGAGGTCAGCGTGGCTCTTTTGTACGGTATGTTCAGGGCCACAGAGATGTCGTTCGAGGAATCAGGGTAGGGTTCGAAGGCGTAGGTCAGAGTCCCTTCGACGGGGGGGGTTTGCAACACGCCCGCGCCTTCGGCGCCACCAGGCGCCGACGGAATGTAAATGGTGTTGCCGCTTATCGACCCTCCGGTAAAATTGTAGCTGATCACCCTTCTGGTAGTAGACGGATCCATGTAATCCTTGTAGTAGAGCCCCTTCACATCCACCGAGAAGGCCGCCGCGGTGTTCAATACCCCCCCGAGCAACAGCGAAGAAATAACCACTGCCGCGAGCGCAGCCGCTTTCATAAATTTTTTCCGGTACATATCTGCCTCCTTCAATACCTCTACCTGTTTATCACTTCATTATTGTTAACTAAAATAAGAACATCTCGGAAATGCCAATAAATGTTTGCAAAAGTGTTTTGCTGCAAGGGACTAAAAAGCGCATAAAAAGTTCAGGCAACGCGCCGTTTTCTTATTTGGAGCGGATTCTAAAGCACATGCCAAGCGGAAAGCAAGCCTTTTTTTTGCGATTCTGTGATGCACTTCACAGTTTTCGCATCATTTTATTCACATCTTAAAACGAAGACATCATGCAGCTTATTATATGTAGCCGGCAGGGTTTATTCTCTAACAATACAGGAAACATAACAGCCATCCCGGCATCGCAAAGGCTTTTGATGGGACATCCCCGAACAGCGGTCCCGGCTCCTCCAGAACCCTTCGTTTTTTAAAGAACCCCCATGCCCGTGTCGGGCACAACGAAGCATGAAAATCCCCCTTTACCCCCCTTTGGCAAAGGGGGGATGGGGGGATTTTCATACAAAGTGGCCAGGAAGGATGCCAGCCCTCCGCTGATCATTTTCGACAAAATTCACAAATACCGGGACTGGAAAAATTATCTGAAGGGGGTTTACGACGGCTCCAGCAACGGGTACCGTTTTCTGGTGTCCGGCAGTGGCCGCCTGGATATTTATCAGAAACAAGGAAAAGCAGGAGGTTGATTTTCTATTGAAGCGGAATCGTGAACCATTTCTGTTGGTTGAGGCGGCGCTCGCCCAGCGGGAACCGTCAGCGCCTTTGAGGAAATTCCAGCAGTTTCTGCGGATTCCCGCACTGCAACTGAACGAAGCGGGCGATCGTTACCGGCTCATCGCCAACGGTGATCAGCAGATCATGGTTGCCCCCGCCTGGCTGTGGCTGGCAGGACGGCTTTGATCTGTATTATGTCCCCGGATTTCCTCATTATAAAAAGGGGCGACTCGCGCCGCCCCTTTTGGTTATCGAAAATTAGCGATTTAGAAGCATCAGGGAGTAGCCGTGCACTGCTGCGTGGACTGGAGCGATTCATTGCCCAAGGCATCCACGGCGGAGATCGTATAACAATATCCCGTCTGCGTAACTACATCTGAATCTACCGCCGGCGTGCCTGTGGCGGAAAGCCGCAGCGCTCCACCGCGATAGATTCGGTAAAGCGCCGCCCCGTTGTTTGTCCAGGCCAGATCTACTTTATAGGTGGCGGGAGGCCCTGCGGCCAGTAAGCCTCCTGTCGCCGTCAGCCCCGTCGGCGTATCCGGCACACTGGGCTGGGTCGTGGCGCAAACCGTTGCTGATTGGGCCGATTCGCTGCCCACCTCATTAAGAGAGGAAACCGCATAACAATACTGGGTATTGGCCGTCAGATTCCCGCTGACAATCGTTCTGGCAACAGAATCTTGTAAATAAACCCCGTCTTTGTATATCCGGTAGCCAGCGGCGCCGGCATCCCCCCAGGAAACCTGTATCTGAATCGGAGAAAGGGCGACCGCCGTAACCCCTGTGGGTGAAGTCGCAGCCGACGAGGCGCAAACCCTGTTTCCAGCCGCAGCCAGCGGCGTCTCCAGCCCCGCTGAGTCAACCTGTTTGATCTCATAACAGTACGTTTTGCCAGCCGCTACGGTATCCTCATAGGAAGTTGGAACCAAGGAAACAATCTTTACCGCCGCTGAGCCGTCATTGGGATCACGCCAAATATTGTAGCTTGCGGCATAAGCAGATGGCTCCCAGTGCAAGCTGATCTTTGTATCCGACAAGGCCAGCGCCGTGAGAGACACATAACAGGTCGCGTTGTCGCCGAACGGGCTGGGGTTGCCTGGCGGCGTAACCTTCTTATCCGCATAATCCGCCGCCGCTCCCTGCAAATCAAAGGTTTGAACCGCGCTGGCGGTGCTGCCTCCCAGACTGGCGCGCGCCTCCAGTTTGACGTTGACCCAAAAGGCGTAGTCCCGCGCATAGGTAAGACTGATTGTACTGTGGCCGGAGCTATCCGTAACTGATGCGGTGACCGAAGCCACATTGCCCGGATCGAGGCGGCTGTTGGCATTCTGATCTTCCCCGTCATCAAGAACGCCGTTATAATAAGCAGTAGCGCCCTGACCTAACCCATCCTCGTTAGCGCATGCCGGAATAACCGGGCTGGTTGACAAATTAGCGGAAAGTGTCTTCATCTGCAGCCATCCGTCCCCGTAAACATAATAATGTCCCTTCATGTAATATTGAGGCGTTACCGTTGCCGTGACAACGGCGTTCGCAACCGGCCTCCCGCCTGCATCCGTCACCAGGGCCAGATAATCCTTCCGGTACATGTTCGGCTCCAGTTTCGCGATTGTCGGTCCGGTAGCAAGGGAGATAAACAGTGCCTGCCCGCCCACAGTCAAGGTCGTTGTTTGGTTGACTGCCGGCGTGTCCTGCACCGTTGCTGTTATCTGTACATTATTCAGACCGCCAGCATTGCCTCCCGCAATGTAATTGGTGGTGGCCGTGCCATACATGTCGGTTACCGCCGAACCCTTTGACAGCGTTCCCCCGCTGGCATCCTGAATAATCGTGAAATCAACCGTTTTCCCCTTGACCAGGTTATCTTTGTCATCCCGGACAATGGCCTTGATCAGGCTCTGCTCGCCTGTTTGTCCGGCAGCGTTGGTGTTGATGATCGCCGGAAAAGCCGAGAGGTCAATTTTATCGGCCGTTGTCGCCACGAAAATGATCGCAACCTGAGCTGAAGCTTGAGGATCGCCCGTTGTATAAGCGGAAAGCACCGCAGGACCTGCATTAACAGAGGAAACATTTGCCGTTGCCTCACCGGAGGCGTTTGTGTTGACGCTTGATGCACTAAGCGTCCCCCGCGTCGCCGTGAAATAAACCGTTTTCCCGGCAACTGCAGTGCCGCCCTCCGTGTAGGTGACGGTAAATGGCTGCGCGGTATTGATCGACACCTCCGCATTGGCCTTCGGAGTGTCTGTTTTGACGGTCAGTTTCGCGTTATTGATCGTAAGCGTCGCCTGAGACGAAACGCCGATCGCCGAAGCGGTAATGGTATCACTCACCGTGTCGGTGGCGTTTTTGACGGTGACCTTTACCTGACCGCTGCTGTCCGTAGTGTAATTAGAAGCCGGGGTAAAAGAACTTTTTCCGGTTGACGACGCAACGGAAACCGTCTTACCCGCAATCGCCCCGCCCGCCGAATCCTTCAGCGAGATGGTCAGTTGCTTGCCGGTACCATCGTTAAACGGCAGCGAAAATGCAGGAGGATCGATGCTGATATTGGTGCCGGTAACCGCAACCGCATTGGTGGCTGTCTTGCCACCCGTCAAGGCAGTCAAGGTAATGGTGCGGTCAGTCGGATCCCCGCCGGCGCCGAGTTTGGCCGTGGCCATGCCGTTTGCATCGGTAACAGATTTTAAATCGGTCAGCATCCCGGAGGTTGCCGAGAAGTCAACCGTCTGGCCTTCCATGGCGCGGTTCTGACTGTCCTTGACCAGCGCGGTCAGCGTAACCGGAGATGCGCCATCGGAATTGAGCTGTGGACTGCTGACCAGCAGATCGACGGAGTTCGGCGCAGGGGGGGCATCGGTTGTCCCGCAGACTGTGATGCTTTTAGCCGATTCATTGGTGAAAGAGTCCGTGGACGACACGCTGTAACAGTACTGGGTATTGGGCGTAAGCCCCCCTTCCACGATTGATGTAGTCGTGGCCGGCGCAACAGCTCCCAGCAGCGTGTCACCCTTGTAAACCTTGTACCCCGTGACCGCCGAACCGCCAGAATTTGTCCAGGAGAGCGTTATCTGAGTTGATGAGTTGACCGTTGCCGTAACACCTGAAGGCACAGTCAATGCCGTATTGACGGCAGCATTGCTGGTCGCTCCAGAAGATTCACTGCCGGTGCTATCGATAGCCGTAACCAGATAAACATACTGGGTATCGGCAGCAACCGCATCGGTGTAGGATGTTGATACCGTGGTCGCAAGGAGGGCGCCGTTCCGGTATATTTTATACTGCGCTGCCCCTGCGGAGGCAGTCCACGCAAGGTCAACCTGCGTGGGAGACACGGGTCTGACAATCAACCCTGCCGGATCCGCGGGCGGTATGGCATACGTCGTCGCACACAAAGAAGTGCTGCTCTGCGCGGACTCTTTCCCCGCCGCATCGGTCGCCGAAACGCGATAGCAGTACTGGGTACTCGCAGCCAGATCCGTGCCGTCCGCATACGTCAACGTCCCGGCCGACGGGATCGTCTGAACCGAAGTGCCATTGCGGTAAATCTTGTAACCGGCAACTCCTGTCCCGCCGGAATTCGCCCAGACAATCGTTATCCGCGACGACGTGTTGGCCGTGGCCGAACTCATCGTCGGAACCGTCAAGGCGGTGCTGATCGTAACCTGGTTCGAAGCGCCGGATGACTCGCTGCCGGATGCATCTACCGATGCCACTTTATAGATGTTCTGGGCATTCGCCGTCGCACCCGTATCCGTGTAGGTCGTGCCTGTTACCGGTGACAGACTGGTATCTATCTTGATGCCGTTTCGGTAAATATAATACTCCGCAGCACCTACCGACGCTGACCAGTTCAAAATAACCTTGCTGGAGCTTTCTATAAAGGTTGTCAAATTAGCCGGATCCGCCGGCGGCAGTCCATACGTCGTCGCGCACAAAGAACTGCTGCTCAACGAGGACTCTTTCCCGACCGCATCGGTTGCCGAAACCCGGTAGCAGTACTGGGTACTCGCAGCCAGATCCGTGCCGTCCGCATACGTCAACGTCCCGGCCGACGGGATCGTCTGAACCGAAGTGCCATTGCGGTAAATCTTGTAACCGGCTACTCCTGTCCCGCCGGAATTCGCCCAGACAATCGTTATCCGCGACGACGTGTTGGCCGTGGCCGAACTCATCGTCGGAACCGTCAAGGCGGTGCTGATCGTAACCTGATTCAAAGCGCCGGATGACTCGCTGCCGGATGCATCTACCGATGCCACTTTATAGATGTTCTGGGCATTCGCCGTCGCACCCGTGTCCGTGTAGGTTGTGCCTGTTACCGGTGACAGACTGGTATCTATCTTGATGCCGTTTCGGTAAATATAATACTGCGCAGCCCCTACCGCCGCTGACCAGTTCAAAATAACCTTGCTGGAGCTTTCTATAAAGGTTGTCAAATTAGCCGGATCCGCCGGCGGTGGATTCAGCGTTGCGGCACACACCTGACTGCCGGCAACGGATTCGTTGTTTAAAGCGTCGAAAGATGAAACTCTGTAACAGTAAAGGGTGCTGGCCGTCAAACCATTGTCTGCTGCCGATGTGGTTGTTACATCAGTCAACTTTTCACCCGCTTTGTAAACTCGATAACCGGTTGCCCCGACTGCTGCCGTCCAGGTAAGGCTAATCCGCGAATCAGAGACGGCGGTTACAGTCAACCCAGTGGGGACGGGAGGAGCAGCTATATTTGTCGTAGCGCATAGTTGAGTTGTCCGGGCGGATTCGTTGCCGGATGCATCGTAGGCAGTAACTGCATAACAGTAGCTCGTATCGGGCGTCAACCCTGTATCGGAAGCAGTGGTAGTTGTTACTGCCTTGATATAGACATTCCCTTTGTATATCTTATAACCGGTTGCTGCGGCTGACGCCGTCCAAGTCAGGTTGATCTGCGATTGAGAGATAGCCGTTACCATCAAACCAACAGGCACGGGAGGAGCTGTTATCTGTGTTGTAGCGCTTAATTGAATTGTCCGGGCAGATTCATTGCCCGATCCATCATAGGCCGAGACTGAATAAAGATAATCCGTATCCGGCGTCAAACCTGTATCAGCGGCAGTTGTATCTGTTACCGACTTGAGATAGACGTCCCCTTTATATATCTTATACCCGGTTGCGCCGACGACAGCAGACCAGGAAAGATTAATCTGCGTAGGAGAAACAGCCGTGACAGTAAATCCTGAAGGAATATCGGGCTTCGCAAAAATAATGCCTGGGTTTGCGGGGTCACTGAGACTGGTCAGAATGGTGGAAGTGGCATCTCCTCCGGAGATATTCGTCGCTGATTGCTGAAAGGTGTCAATATTTGCACTCAAAGCAGTTTTGGCGTCGGCGGCGGATAGATTAGCCGTACTGCCATCGGTTTTCGCCACAGTCAGTTGCGTGCCATTCTGCTTGCCATCGAAAACACCGTCTTCGGCGTCCTTAGCCAGCGCATTGACAAGTGCAAAAGGTTCCATGCCGCCTGTAGAAGCGCGCTGAGAAATCCCCGCCATGACCAGGGCGTAGTCAACTCTCGTCTGGGAAACGCCAACCGCTGAATTGGCAACGGTGGGATCTATCGGAACATTTTTGACAATATCAAGGATTCCAAAATACTCTCCGATCTTTGTGTTAGCCGCTTCAATGGCCGCGGCAACATCTGTTATTTTGTTCACCTTAATATCCTGACGCGCCCGGAGTGATGCCATGTGAGTTAGCGGGGTTACATTTACCGTAACTGTACCGCTGGCGTTGGAAAGCACAGCGCTCAGGGGAGACGTGACGGTAATGATGTTCCCGGTAGCCCAGTCCTTGTAAGTTCCACCGGTGCTTTCGAGCAGGATGGGACCGGTATAGTCGCCCAGATTTAAGGAATAATTTCCATTGGCAGCCGTAGTGGTCGCCGCGCCGATCGAGTCTCCCCTGGTACCGTCAGCATTGAGCTTATGCGCACGCACCGTTGCTCCCGCGACAAATCCATCCACAACAGCACCTGCTACTGTTGTCGCGGCGGACGGCGGAGTTGGGGTTGGAGAGGAAGGGGAAGACGGTGGAGCATCACTCAGGCCGCCCGAGCCGCAGCCAATTACCGATGCCGCCAGCAGTAGAATCATATATTTTTTAAGTGCAGAAAATAATCTTCTCATAGCCCTCTCCTTAGAAACAAATTCATGCCCTTACTCAAAGAATTGCACATACCTCGGTACTCTGGGCCGATTCGTTGCCAGCCTCATCGACGGCGGAAACCCGGAAACAGAACTTGACCTTGGGGGTCAAGTTCTTATCCGACATCGCTGTTTTATCCGTCGTCGCCAGATATTTGCCGTTTTTGTAAACCTTATAACCCTTTACTTTCCCGGAATCGTCGGCAGACGGTTTCCAGGAAACCTTTATTTCTGAAGAGGATACAGCGGTAATGGCAATGCCATTAGGCACTGTGGGGGCAAGCTTATCAACCGGTTTTTTCTTACTGCAGCCGCTGAAGCATAATAACGTAAATACCATAACCATTGATAATGAAAACAAAATAGTCCAACGTTTCATAATAAAAACACCATTCCATTATTTTTCGTTCAAACAACAATTATTTGCTTAATATTTTAAATTCCCGCGCCAGCCGCTGGGCCGTAGCGATCTGCTCGGGATACATCCAGACCGTGATCCGGTCCCGGGCCGCCTTGGCCTTTCCAAAACCCTGCGCAGTGGCAAGGTTGAACCACATCAGCGCCTGAACTTCGTCCTGCTGCACGCCCATACCCTTTTCATACATGGAACCCAACGTAAACTGGGCCTGGGCGTTGCCCCTTTCCGCCGCCTTAAGGTACCACCCGGCCGCCTCCATGTGGTTCTGCGGAACGCCTTCGCCCATATCGTACATATACCCGACATTTGCCTGCGCTAAAGCATTACCTTGCGCAGCGGATTTTCTGAACCACTGCAATGCCTCGCCCAAATCCTTCTGAGCGCCCCGCCCCTGGTAATGCATCAAGCCCACCTTTAACTGGGCGTCAGCATCGCCCTTTTCGGCCAAGGATTTCAATTCGCGGTACAGCTTTGCATACGCGTCTTCCGGCTTGAATTCCCGGGCCATTCTTTGCGCTTCAGTTATCTGCGTGGGGGTCATTTTGGCGGCCAGCGTGTTTCTGAATTCCATTGCTTCCGCATCACCCTGGGCAGCGGCGAAGATAAACCACATGAGCGCCTGGGGATAGTCCTTCGCGATCACTCCCTGCACGCCTTCGGCATAGATTGTGCCCAGAGTTGCCTGTGCATGAGGATGGCGCTGCTCAGCAGCCTTCCGAAACCAGTGGACCGCTTCCTGATAATCCTGGGGAAGCCCCCATCCCTGGTAATAGAGCGAACCCAGATTAAACTGCGCATCGGCATTGCCCCGCTCGGCCAGCGGCCGTAGCTCCCGCACCGCGGCCGCCGCATCCTCCGGTCTGTAGTTTTTGATCCCTTTTTGGTAATGCGCTCCGGCGCAGCCCCCGATACCGCCAATGATTGCAGCAATGAACACCATCAGAATAAACCCGGTGAAACGTTTCATAATTCCTGTCTCCCTGAATAATCACACGCTAAGGGACATTGCTTTCTAAAATGCACCCTGAATCCCGGATGCAACCGCCGGATTCAGGATGTTGGGAGTGATGAAAATCAGCACCTCTTCCATTGACTCGCTTTTCCCTTCTCCCTTGAAAAGCCATCCCAGTACGGGAACATCTTTTAACCACGGAATCCCATTAACATTTTCCGTGTTTCTTTGTTTGGTCAATCCGGAAATAACGATCGTCTCCCCATCCTGCACGATGAGACTCGTTTCGGTCTGTTTTTTTATGATGTAAGGGTTGCCATCCACCGAGCGACTGGGATCGACCTCATCCTTCTGCACCAGAATTTTCATCGTTAAATTCTTGCCGTCAATGACATGCGGGGTTATCTCCAGGCGGAGAACCGCGTTTTCAAATTTGACGGATTTGGTTGTGGTGCCGCCGCTGTTATCGGTTGTAACATACGGAACCTTCTCGCCGTTTTCGGTAAAGGCCTTCTGATTGTCCATCGTGGTAATCGAGGGGCTGGAAAGGATATTCAGCTTGCCGTCCTTCTGCAGGGCACTTAATTGGATCTCAAGAATATTTTCCCCGATGGTGCCGAAGAGCAGCCCCAGCGACCCCGATGCCGTTGCCGTCATGGCTGCCGGAAAATTCACCCCGAATCCCTGGCCGGATATTCCCGGAGCGCCGGCGGTTGGCGCATAATCGCCCGTAAAGGCCGAGCCGGGGGCGACAGCCGTTCCTCCTACCCCCCCCGGGGTAATGTACAACCCCTGGCTTCCCACCTTGTGTCCGTACATGCCGCCCCACTGGATGCCAAGATTGCGGGCGGTATCCTTGGTTGTTTCCACGATATTGGCCTTGATCAGGATCTGCGGGGTGGGCTTGTCTATCTTTTCAATAATCGGCAGAAGCCTCGTAATATCCTGGCGCGTGGCCTGAATAATCAGGGCATTGCTGTGCTCGTCAACCTTCACGGAACCACGGGTCTTGCCATCCTTGTCTTTGGGAAGCAGATCCAGCAGATTTGCAGTCAGCTTTTTGGCGTCTGTGTAATCGACATTGACCACCCTGGTGACAAAAGGCTCTACTTCTATTTTCCCCGTTGACATCACCGTGACAATATTGCCTTCTGTTTTCCGGGAAAGTCCCTTTATTTCCAGGATGGTGTCAAGAGCCTGGTCCCAGGTGACATCTTTCAGACTAACGGTTATCGTTCCTTTCACATCATCGCCGGAGACGATGTTGACATTGCCCTGCTCGGCAAGCAGGCGAAAGACGGCTTTAATGTCAGCTTCCTGGACATCGAGTACGATCCGGGAAGCGTTGACGGCTCTGGGGGCCTCTTTTTTCGCACCTTCCGGGGCGACGCTTCCACGCCGGTAAGCCTGACCGTTTATGCTGCCCGTTTTTTCCTGATTAGAGTTTGCAGGAAACGCAGCGACTCTCGTTACGTCCGGAAGCGATGCCACGTTAAAATCAACAATAACATCATTCCCTTCCTCGCGGATACTGAAGGGCGCTTTTTGATTCATTTCGATTGTGGCAATTGCCCAAAGACTCACTTTATCGGATTTCTGAACAGGGGTTACCCGAATTACATTGGTCAGCACCGTCTCGCCGAGGGAACGCCGCAGCCCCTCCGGGACGAAGGTATTGTCCATGCGAACGGCAATGGCGCTGCCGGCTTGCCGATTAGCATCAGAATCCGCCTGCTCAACAATAACGACGGAATGACGGGAAAGAGAAAACTTTACCCGTTCCTTACCCGGTAGTTTTTCAAAGGAAACATTTTCCAAGTAACCGGCCTCCGCTGTTTTGGGAGGAACCGTCTTTATCGCGTCGCCTGCGCCCCATGCCTGCGCCAAAAACAAAGACTGCACGATAGCCGTTAGAAAAATGCCCTTGCCCCATCTTCTTGCCCGCTTCATATTTTCTCCCCCGAGTTCTGCTCTATTTTTCACCGATCCTTGTGCAGAAACATCTCGATACGATTTACCTGTTGTTTCTTTGTTTTTTGCTGATCTCCCCGGACAATCTCCTCAATAATCACCCTGTCGTCGAGAATTGCGGCAACCCTGCCGTCATTTTTACCGATGTGCGTTCCGATAAAAAGCGGGTAATGCCTTTTGGCGGCTTTATCCTCCACAATCGCCATTCTCTTGCCTTGATCGCCGGCGATCCCGACCAGCAGGAACTTATCAATATCAGCCTTTTGCAGCGGGGAAAGCGCCTTATTGCTTACCGCCACCGCCTTTTTCTTGAGTTCTTCGGCCTTCTTGCTGATTACGGCCATGTTCGTTTCCATGAAAGGCTTGAACGGATCCGCCTTCCCGCGGGCATTGTACTGGTAAAAGGGCGTCCCGCCGGCTGCGGTATTTGCCGTCGTTTTTCCGGCGGCCACTGCCTGGTCTTTGCCGACCGGTTTTTTCGAATCCGCAGCCCCCCCCGACAAGGCGCCGACAAGGAGCAAAATCGCTGCGCCCACGGCTATGGCAAAACCTGAAGTTTTCAGTCTCATTGTTTGCCTCTGTCCACGAACATATAGGTTTTCATCGTACAGGAGGTTGTCACGGTCACTGCCCTGCCGTTTGCCGGCGTTGCCTCGGCGATGGCAATATCCTCGACATTCACAATCCGGGAAAGTTTCGCCGCCTTGGCGAAAAAGGAGACGGTATTGTGAAAAGTGCCGGATAGTTTAACCGATATGGGAATCTCATCATAAAATTTCGGAGGCTCGACCGGCTGGGCAGGCGCGCCTTTCTGAGGCGGCTTTGCAGGGGGCGCCGCCTTGGCCGCGGGAGGAAGCGGCGCCGGGGACTTCGGCTCAAACAAAAGGAAATTCACCCCGGCTTCCTTGCCGGAAAGAACCACCGAGGCCAGCAAACCAGCAATTTCCCGCTGGTTGGGGAGCTTGAGCAGCGCCGTACTGAAGGCCGCATTGAGCTGTTCGACCTCTTTTTTATATTTGCCGATTTGCGCCGCCGCCTTTTCCTTGGTCGCTATCTGACCTTCCATTTCGGTAAGCTTTGCCCTTAACGACATCTGGCCGGCAATGATGCCCTGCAAGAAAAACATATAGTAAAAGTAACCTATTAGCAGGCAGAAGACAAAAACGATCAGCCCCTTCACCACGGGAGAGAGTTTTTTCAGGTCCTCCAGATTGAAATCCACCTTCATTCCCCCTTGCTGTTGACAACGCAGGTGATTACGAATTGCTGCAGCTTTACGCCGACCACCTCTTTTTCCCGCGCAACCACCAAATCAACCCGGCTGATGAAAACCGTCTTTTCCAGACTCTTCATGAAACGGGCCACCGTGCCATTGTCCCGCGCCATTCCTTCTATACGGACTTCCTGACCTTTTTGCGTTACCTTCTCCAGCCAGAGCTCCTTGGACGGCACGAGCAGATTCAGCCCGTCCAACAGGCGCACCGGAAAAGAGCGGTTGGCTTCCAGCGTGTTGATTACAGCAAGCTTTTGTTCCAGATCATGCTTTTTTTTCTTGAACTTCTCTACGTCGCCTACCTTCTTGTCCAGGATCAGGAGTCTGGCCTCCGCCGCGGCTTCCTTGCTCTCCAGTTTTTTCAGATCGGCGCTCAGATATAGATGCACGGCGATGATTATCAGTAAAAAAATGATCACTGCCCCGGAAATGATAACTATCTGGCGTTGCAGGTTATCCTTTTTTTCCTTCTCTCGATAGGGGATAAGATTTATTTTTATCATTTGTCGCCTATTTTTCGCAGCGCCAGCCCGATACTGACAGCAGCAAGGGGCCCGAGCAGCTCCGCCGGGCCTGCTTCCAAAACCTTTTTATCAAGCTTGATTTTTTTGAACGGATCCACAAGCGCCGTTTCTATCCCCAGACGCCGCTCCATCTCCCCGGCAATGCCGGGCGTAAGCGCGCCGCCGCCGGACAGCAGCACCCTGCCGATATTCTCCTGCCCAAAGGTGGAATGGAAATAATCAATTGACCGCTCGATTTCGGAACAAATCGCATCGGCATAAGAGATCAGTCCCGCCCGGAAAAGCTCCCGCGAGGGCGGATCATCCCCGCGACCCTCAATTTTCGCCGTTTCCGCCTCTTCAAGGCTAATCCCCAAGCTCGCAGCCAACGCCTCCGTTATGGAGTCGCCCCCCAGGTTAAAATCGCGCGTAAAAATGGACATCCCCCCCTTCACAACATTCAGGTTGGTTATGTTTGCGCCGATATTTACCAGAACAGCGAGGTCATTTTCCTCGAAATCGTAATTTTCCTCGTACATTGTTTCTACGGCAAAGGAATCCACATCCATGATGACCGGGGTCAATCCGGCTGCCGCCACAGCATCCGTGTAACCCTCGACGAGCTCTTTTTTAGCGGCGACGATGAGAACATCCATCTGGCTTGAATTATAAGGGTTTTCCCCTGTTATCTGGAAATCGTAATCGACCAGGGACATATCGTCAAAGGGCAGATATTTATCCGCTTCATCGTGGATGAGGGCGCCCAGTTCACTCTCTTCCATCTGCGCAAAGCTCGCCTTCTTGATAATAACGGAGTTCCCGGAGATGGACACTACAACCTTTTTTCTCTTGCAGCCTGATTTTTTGTAAAGCTCCTTGA
The DNA here is from genome assembly GCA_023229765.1 of Syntrophales bacterium. Taxonomy (NCBI): domain Bacteria; kingdom Pseudomonadati; phylum Thermodesulfobacteriota; class Syntrophia; order Syntrophales; species Syntrophales bacterium. The sequence goes on from JALNYO010000006.1 coordinate 33,799, forward strand.
TTACGGCTGCCAATGCCCCCGCCTCCGTAACCGCCCCATCGACTATCACCCCTTTGGCCAGGGGCATCATTGTGAATCGGCTTAAGACCTTTTCCTTGGAGGTTTCGGTCAGTTCCGCAAGCTTGATGCAACTGGAGCCAATATCCAGACCTGCAAGAAGATTACCCCCCGAAAACAAACTATTTATATCCAACATACGCTCACCGTCTTAAATGCGCCTTATTTCTCCTTGCGGTAAACCAGATCGCCCTTCTTGACCATCCCCAGCTCGCTTCTTGCGGTCATCTCTATGTAAGACAAATCGTCTCTTAACAGCATTATATTTCTTTTGAGGGCGATATTTTCGATGGTCAACTGGTGGTTGCTCTTCTTTATTGCCAGAAGTTGCTGGTTTTTACGGAAATTGTCGAGCAGTCCCCTGTCACCGAACGTGATAAGGAGCCCCATCAATAACGCAGAAATTAACAGGTACCTGCCGATTTTCATTCCTTCGCATCCCGAGTTATGAAAAAATCTTTGTTATAGAGAAGCTACGATGCAGATATTACAAAAAAAAAATATTTGTGCAAGTATTTTAATGATAGAAATTCAATTTTCCGCAAAATTTTATGGAAGCGCGGAAGGCAGAAGCTGCTGAGGCTCGCCCAGAATAAAATCGCCGCGTTCGATCCATTCTTTCAAGATTACCGCAATTTCCCGGGCCTTGAAATAGCTGGACACCGGTGAAGCAGGAATTATCTTTCCGTTCAGGGTTATATTGCCGCTCCGGAGCTCCTTATAGCTTACCTCCCCCAGACTCTTGCTGATACCTTTCGGATAGTCCATGCTGTAGTCATAGACCTGTGTGAAGATATCCTCATCCTTCACAGCCGTGTAGCGGGCCATTTCTTCGTTCAGGACCGGAATCGGGATGCCGATCCCGACAAAGAGAGAAACCCCGTATCCCAGAATGCTGGCCCCGGCCAGCCACTCGGGACTCATCTCCTTGAGATTGCCGATCGTCGCAATAGTCCCGGCGCCTTCCTTCGGGACGCCGTTTTTCCCGCGCCTGACCTGGGCATTGTGCTGCGTCCCCGGCCAGGCGACGAACCCCTGGGCGCCGCCGAGGAAAATCCGCGTCCCGATGCCGATCGTCTTAAAGTAAGGGTCATTGAAAAGGGGGCTGAGCTGCCCCGCCGTCGCATAATTGGCATTGGCCATCCGCGGCCGCAGCATTCCCATGTATGTGTAAATAGTCCGGTCCGATACATTAACGGCGCAATTATAGTTCTGATAGGCATTGCGGGGGTTGAAAAGGGTCGCATCCCGAAAATCCTGGAGGGTGATCGTCCGTTCGTATTTTCTGGCCGGATAGCAATCGGTGCCGTACCCCTCCGCCCGCAGACGAACCACGTTTCCCGCCACCAGATCCTGCAGGACGTAGCCGCCGCCATAATTAAACTCCCCCGGATAGACGCTGTTGAGCGGATCCCCTTCCACAACTTCGGTGGCGCCGAGGTAGCAGTCAACCGCGGCGAGCCCCCCATAGGCGGGAACATCGTTGAGCCAGACCTTCGAGGCGCGGATTTTCGGGGCGGTGTGGCCGAAATTCAAAAAAGCGCCGGACGAACACATCGGGCTGAAGGTTCCGGTCGTGACGACATCTACCTTACGGGCCGCCTCAACATCCCCGTTTCTCTCCACAACGTCGATCATCTCTTCCGCGGTCACGACCACCGCCTTGCCCTGGCGGATTCTGTCGTTGATCTCCTGATACGTCTTGCTGACCCGAAGCTTCTTCATAAAACCTCCACTGGTTGGGTAATTGGGGTCAGAGTAACATTAATTTTAATTAATGTTACTCTGACCCCAATTACCCCGACGTATGACCGAAACCGTTTTCGCCCCGCGCGGTTGGCGACGTCTCCCGGCCCAAATCCCAAATCACACGGCAAACCCGGTGCACCACCATCTGCGCGATCCGGTCGCCGCGTCTCACGACAAACGGCGCCTGCCCATGATTGATAAGAATCAATTTTATCTCGCCCCGATAGTCCGCGTCGATTGTGCCGGGGGAGTTGACCAGCGTCACGCCATTCTTCAGGGCAAGCCCACTGCGGGGCCGCACCTCCGCCTCAAACCCCTCGGGGAGAGCTATGGTGAATCCAGTTGGAATCAGTTTTCGCTCCCCGGGCAGCATCGTCACATCCCCGGCAACGGCCGCGGGCAGGTCCATTCCTGCCGCCTGCGCCGTCATATACGCCGGCAGATCAAGATCATCGGCGCCCGGCAACCGGACAATAGACACACGGATTTCTTCAACCATTTTCAACCTCTGAGGTAATTGCAAAACTCCCCATTCTTGTCATTCCCGCAACGATTCTGAGCGGGAATCTGGTTCTAACTGCTTGAAAAACCATATTCCCGATAGAGACATTCGGGAATGACAAATGGTTTTGCAATTGCCTCCCCTGTCAGGTCTTTTTGGGAAACGGGGCCCAGGGCCGCCACGGCCAAGGCGTCGTCGCGAAATATCCGTTCGGCAAGAGATCGTATTTCCTCTCTTTGCACAGCATCGATACGGGATACGACCTCCTCCGGAGTTATCTGCCGTCCAAAATAAATCTCGTTTCTGGCCAGCCCCGTCATCCGGTTATCGGTGTTCTCCATTCCCAACAGATAGTTTCCCTTCAGGAGTTCTTTGGCCGAGTTCAGTTCTTTTTCGCTGATCAGCTCGGCAGCGCAGCGCGCCAACTCCTCTTTGATGACGCCCAGCGTCTCTTTGAGAGTCGCGGCTTGCGTGGCGACATAGACTCCAAAAATCCCGGCGTCGCGATAGGAGGTCAGATAGGAGCCAACATCGTAGGCTAGCCCCCGCTTCTCCCGGATTTCCTGAAACAGCCGGGAGCTCATACTCCCCCCCAGCACGGCGTTCAACAAAAAGGCCGCATGCCGCCCATTGTCTATCGCCGCAGGCGCCGTTGCCCCCACAATCAAATGCGCCTGCTCCAGTTCCTTGTAAAAAATGGCGGTCCCGGCCTGGGGCGCCGGGGCCTCAATCTGGTCAACTATCTCCAAATCCGGCAAGGTCCGGAACGCTTTCTCTATTAATTCAACTATATGAGCATGCTTTAAATGGCCCGCGGCGGCGATCACCAGATTCTTCCCCTTGTAACGGTCATGGAAGAAACTCAGCAGGCCGTCGCGATGCAGGGATGCCACCCGCTCTTTTGAACCGAGGATGTGCAATCCCAAAGGATGCTCTTTCCAAAAGAGCCCTTCAAAGAGATCATAGATGTAATCGCCCGGTTCATCCTCGGCCATCCGGATCTCCTGAAGCACCACCGCCCGCTCCTTATTTATGTCATCCTCGTCGAAACGAGAACTCAGAAAAATATCGGCAAGCAGATCAACCGCTGTTTCAATGTGAAAGTCGGGGATTTTTATATAGAAGGAGGTGGACTCCTTCCCGGTGGCGGCATTCATTATCCCACCGACGGAATCGATGGCGGCCGCAATCTCGAAGGCGGAGCGCCGCTTGGTACCCTTGAAAAGCATGTGTTCAATAAAGTGGGCAGTTCCGTTATTGACGTCGTTTTCGTGACGGGAACCGCTTTCAACCCAGATTCCGATGGAGATAGACCGCACATGGTCTATCTCCTCGGATACAATCCTGATGCCGTTGTCCAGGACGGTTCGGCTGACCATGTTATTCGAGCGCTTCCTTCCGGCTAAGACGGATTTTCCCCTGCTTGTCGACTTCGAGCACCTTCACCTTCACCTCGTCGCCTTCCTGCAGGATATCGGTGACCTTGTTTACCCGCTCCTTGGCAAGCTGCGATATATGCAGAAGGCCCTCCGTCCCGGGGATGATCTCGACAAAGGCGCCGAAATCCACGATCTTCTTGACGGTGCCGGTATAGATTTTGCCGACTTCCGCTTCCTCGGTCAGCCATTTCACCATCGCCACCGCCCGGGATGACGCATCGGCATCGGAGGACGCGATGGTTACAGTGCCGTCGTCCTCGATGTTTATTTCGACCCCGGTCTCCGCCACAATCTGGCGGATGTTCTTGCCGCCAGACCCGATCACGTCCCGGACCTTCTCCGGACGAACCTTGACAGTGGTGATTCTCGGCGCGTGTTTCGACATCTCTAACTTCGGCGCAGCCAGCGTCTCGCGCAGTTTTTCGATAATAAACAGCCGCCCCTCGCGGGCCTGACTCAGGGCCTTGCGGAGAATATCCCTGGTCAGATTGTCGATCTTGATATCCATCTGCATGGAGTTTATCCCCTTAGCCGTGCCGCAGACCTTGAAGTCCATATCCCCGGCATGATCCTCGTCGCCGAGAATATCGGTAAGAACGACCACCTTGCCATCCTCCTGCAGCAGCCCCATCGCCACCCCCGCAACGATTTCCCGAATCGGGACACCGGCGTCCATCAGGGCCAGACAGCCGCCGCAGACGGTCGCCATCGAAGAGGAACCATTGGAGGCCATAATGTCGGAGACGACCCTGATCGTATAGGGGAAAGAATCCTTCGTAGGCAAAACCGGAAGCAGCGCCCTTCTGGCCAGCGCCCCGTGGCCGATCTCGCGCCGACCCGGACTGCGGAGCGGCTTGGCCTCGCCGACCGAGTAGGGGGGAAAGTTATAATGGAGCAGGAAAGAACGCGTCTCCTCGCCGGCAATATAGTCCATCCGCTGCTCGTCATGGGACGTCCCCAGCGTAACCGTGACTAACGCCTGCGTCTCGCCCCGGGTGAAGATCGCCGAGCCGTGGGCGCGGGGCAGCATGCCGACCTCGCATGTTATCGGACGCACCTCCGTGCTGCTGCGGCCATCAATCCGGCGATTTTCTTTAATAATCATTTCGCGCAGGATGCGTCTTTCCAGCGATTCGACAATCTCCAGTATCTTGCCCTTCAGCCCGGGGTTTTCCGCCGTCAATTCCTGGACGACGTTTCTACGGACATCGCCGAGTTTGGCGTAGCGCTCCAGCTTTCCCGCGATCGAGTAGCCCTCTTTGAGCCCCGGCAGGGCAATTTCCGTAACCTTTGCTACGAGAGCCTCATCCACAGGGGGCGCCACAAAAACCCGTTTCGGCTTGCCGACCTCGCCGCGCACTTTGTCCTGCAGGTCGATCACCGGACGCATCGCCTCCAGGCCGAAGCTGATCGCGTCAACGACGATATCCTCTGCCACCTCGTTCAGTGCCCCTTCGAGCATCACCAGGTTGACATCGTAATCCCTTCCCTCCGTCCCCGGAACGATCTTGCGCCCCACCAAAAAGAGGTTCAGCTCGCTTTTTTCCTGAAGCGCCAGGGGCGGATTCGCGAGCAAAGCGCCTTCCACACGGCAGACGCGCACCCCGGCAATTGGCCCTTTGAACGGGATATCCGAAATCTCCAAAGCCGCCGAGGCCGCAAGCATCGCGGTCACATCGGAATCGTTCTCTTCATCAACGGAAAGAACCGATGCCACAAGCTGGGTTTCATGAAAATAATTTTTGGGAAAGAGCGGCCGGATGGAACGATCGATGATCCGTGAGGTCAGAATCTCCTTTTCGTTTGGACGCCCCTCCCGTTTGAAAAAACCGCCCGGGATCTTTCCCGCGGCGTAGGTCATCTCCTGATAATCAACCGTCAACGGGAGAAAATCGCCGCCCTCCCTTGCCGTTTTCAGAGAAACGGCGGTTACCAGAACGACTGTCTCTCCATAAGTGGCCAAAACCGCGCCGTCCGCCTGCCCAGCCAGATAATCCGTTTTCAGGGAGATTGTTCTGCCTGCAAATTCCGCACTGAATGTCTTACTCATACTCACCTCTTCAATTAAATGTTTGCGTGCGGAACGTAAACAGCGCAGCAAGTAAAAGGCAAAAGCAAAAAGCCGGCTGCAGGGAATCAAAAACCAGCCGCTAAGGCATCTTTCCCCGGCACGCAACTTTTTACTGTTTACTTTTTACTTCCTGCTTCTGCCCAATGTCCCGCACAATTGTCTGATGCTACTTCCTGAGACCAAGACGTCCGATCACCGTCCGGTAGCGTTCGACGTCCTTCTCCTTCATATAGTCGAGCAGTCTGCGTCGTTGGCCTACCAGTTTCAGCAGTCCCCGTCGAGAATGATGGTCCTTCTTGTGCGTCTTGAAATGTTCCGTCAGGTACTCTATCCTGGCGCTCAAGAGAGCGACCTGAACCTCCGGAGAGCCGGTATCCTTCTCGTGCAACTGATAATTCCCAATAATTTCTTTTCTTTTGCCTACATCTAACACTTCTTTCGTCCTCCCTTAATTAATTGCTGTTATAACGAAAATCAACATCCTCATCAGTCATTAAAGACGCGTAAAATCTTTAATGCCTGCATCTTCAGCCGGTCGGAAAACAGCTCCTCCGACGAACATAACATCCTGGCAACAGCCACGAGGCGGTTTTTGTCGGTTGTGAGTTTTACCACATCTCCTTCCGCAAGAAAAGGAATATGATAACGGAGCAGAACCTCGCCTGCCGGCTGATAGCCGTTTCTTAATTTCTCCGCCAGCGGCCGGTCAACCTCAATAAGCGGGAATTCCGGAAGCAGTTCCACAAGCGGCGTCAGTTTTGTCGCCGCCAGTTCCCATCCCTCCTCTTTCAGAAGGCCGTCCAAGGCTATAGCTGAATCGAGATTAAACATGCCGCTGCGCGTCCGGCGCAACTCCGACATACACCCGCCACAACCGAGCGCCTCCCCGGCCTCCGCACACAAAGAGCGGATATACGTGCCCTTGGAGCAGGAAACGGTGAAGACAACCTCCGGAAGAGAAAATTCATTTATGCGGACATCGTAAATCTCCACCTCCCGTTCCGGAGGCTCAACGTCTATTCCCCGCCTTGTCCAATCGTAAAGAGCCCTGCCTTTCACCTTAACCGCCGAGTACCGCGGGACAATCTGCTTTAGCTTCCCAATAAAGTTTTTTAAAATCGTTTCAACCTGTTCCCGGCTGACCAGCGGAACCTCCCGGGAAAGAACGCTTCCCTCCGTATCGAGGGTATCCGTTCTGACCCCAAGCAGCAGAGTCGCCCGGTACTCTTTGCCGTCATTTGCCAGAAACTGCACTAATTTCGTCGCTTCATTCAGGCAAACGGGCAAAACGCCCGTAGCGAGAGGATCCAGCGTCCCCGTATGGCCAACCTTGCTTATGCCTGAAATCCTGCGGACACGCGCGACAACGTCATGAGAGGTCATCCCCGAGGGTTTGTCGATGACCACAACCCCGTTCATGCGTTGAATATGCAATCCCTTATCGCCTCACTGACGCGCCTGCGAATCTCCGACAGCTCCCCGGAAACGCGGAAGCCGGCGGCATTGACATGCCCCCCCCCGCCAAAGAACCGGGCAACGCGCTCTACATTTGCTTTCCCCTTGGAGCGGAGGCTGATCTTGAAGCGCCCGTCAACCAGCTCGGAATACAGCAGGGAAATTTCCACGCCGCGGATGGAACGGGGAAAATCGACGAACCCCTCGGCATGATCGGGAAGCGCCCCGGCCTCGGCAAGGGCTTTTTGCGTCACAACAAGCGAACCCACCCGTCCCTCTTCTTCCAGGGTCAGCGTCGGCAAAACCATCGCCAGTAACCGAATCCGCCCCGGATGGTCAGATTCATAGACGTTTTCAGAAATCCATTGGGGATTGGCGCCTTTTTCCACCAGCTCCGCCGCCGCCAGCAGGGCGTCGCGGCGGGTGTTGCCGTAACGAAAACCGCCGGTATCGGTTACAATTGCCGTGTAAAGACAAGTCGCTATCTCGCTGGTCAGCGGAAATTCCAGGTGTCGGGCCAGGCGAAAGATAAGCTCGCCGGTAGAGCTCGCATCCGCATCAAGAAGGCAGACATCGCAGAACCCCCCGTTGGCAACATGGTGATCGATGTTCACAAGCTGGGTAATTTTTGCAATCTGCGCCGCTTCCTTTCCAATCCGTTCCAGTTCACCGCAATCAAGAATAGCGGCCACCTCAAAATTCTCAACAGGCGGCAACTTCCGGGTAATCAGGTCGCTGCCGGGAAGAAAAAGGAAGTTTTCGGGCGTGCTGTCCTGATTGTAAACGACGGCATCCTTTCCCATGCCGCGCAGCATATTATAAAGGGCCAGCGTCGAACCAATGGCGTCCCCGTCCGGACGCTCATGAGCCGCAATCAGAAATGTTTGATGCTGCTGGATCAATTCACCTATCTGCTGAAGCATTCCCCTCCTCGTTGCACAAAAAATCATCTTCCTTTTTATGAATCTCCGCGATCAGCTCTTCAATCCTTTCGCCGTAGGCAAAAGAGGGGTCGTAGGAGAAAAACAGTTCCGGAGCGTAACGAAGCTGGAGCCTGCGTCCCAATTCCCGTCTCAAAAATCCGGACGCCTTTTTCAGCCCCTCCTTAACCCCCTCGCTGCACTCATTCTTCCCAAATTCGACGAAATAAATCCTCGCCGAGCGCAGATCGTCGGAAACCTTAACCCCGGTAATCGTAAGAACGCCGATGCGGGGGTCGCGAACCTGTTTCAGCAGGATATCTGCTATCTCTATTTTGATCAGATCGGCCACGCGGTCTGCCCTTTTGAACCCAGTCATTTTGACTCTGCCTTTATAAAACTACAGTTTACGCTCGATTTGTTCCTTTACGTAGGTTTCGATGATATCCATTGCCTTCATATCATTGAACCCCTCAATACCGATCCCGCATTCAAAACCAGCGGCTACCTCTTTGGCATCGTCCTTGAACCGCCTGAGCGAGGCAATTTTCCCCTCAAAAACCACAACCCCGTCCCGAATCAGGCGCAGGCTGGCCGACCGGACAATCTTGCCGTCCAGAACGAAACTCCCGGCAATGGCGCCGATCTTCGGAACACGGAAAACCTCCCTGACTTCGGCGCGCCCCTGGACAACCTCCTTATACACCGGCTCCAGGAGACCCTCCATGGCTGCCCTGACATCCGCAATAACATTATAGATGATGTCATAGAGCTTTATGTCGATCCCTTCATGTTCCGCCAGCTCCGCCACCCGCGCGTCCGGTCGCACATTGAACCCGATGATGATCGCGTCCGACGCCGAGGCGAGCATGACGTCATTTTCGGTAATGGTTCCCGTAGAGCTGTGAATTATTTTAAGTTTTATATCGTTTGTACTGAGCTTGTTGAGGGCTTCGCACAAGGCCTCGACGGAGCCCTGCACATCCGCTTTGACGATGACATTCAGTTCCTTGGCCCCCTCCTTTATCCGCTGATAGAGCTGTTCCAGCGTTACCTTCGAGGATACGGAAAGATCCCTTTCCCGTTCCTTGCGAATCCAGTACTGGCCGATGCTTCTCGCTTTTTTCTCATCCTCGACGCAGACGAACTCGGTGCCTACCTGCGGTACGCGGGAGAAACCAACGACCTCGACCGGCATCGCCGGACCGGCTTCGCTGATTTTTTTGCCCTGATCGTTCACCAGGGCGCGCACCCGGCCAAATTCCGTCTTGGAAACAAAGGCATCCCCCTCATGCAAGGTGCCCTCCTGGATCAGAACGGTCGCCAACGGCCCCCGTCCCCGGTCCAGCTTGGCTTCGATTATAACGCCGCGGGCGGGACGATCAGGATCGGCTTTCAGTTCCATGATATCGGTTTGCAGGATGATCATCTCCAAAAGTCCTTCAATGCCTATCTTTTTCTTTGCCGAAACCTCGCAGAAGATGGTCTCCCCGCCCCATTCCTCGGACAGGAGGTTGTACTCAGTCAGGGTCTGGCGGATCTTCCCCGGATCCGCCCCCGGCTTGTCGATTTTATTGATCGCAACGATGATCGGCACTCCGGCAACCTTGGCATGATTTATCGCCTCAACGGTCTGATCCATAATGCCGTCGTCCGCGGCGACAACCAATACTACAATGTCCGTTACCTGGGCGCCCCTCGCCCGCATCGCGGTAAACGCCTCATGCCCCGGCGTATCCAGAAAAACAATATCCCGGTTGTTGATATTGACGCGGTACGCGCCGATTGCCTGGGTTATGCCGCCCGCCTCGCCGTCGATTACGTTAGTCTGCCTGATCGCGTCGAGCAGCGAAGTCTTGCCGTGATCAACATGCCCCATGATCGTGACCACGGGCGCTCTCAATCGGAGCTTCTCGGGGGAATCCTCTTCCCGCTGCATAATCTCTTCCCGCTCGCCCTGCGACGCCTCCACCTGGTATCCAAAATCCGCGGCAATCAGGGAGGCCGTATCGATATCAACCGACTGGTTGATCGTCAACATCAGCCCGAGACCGATCAGCTTGTTGATAACCTCAGACGCCTTGATCCCCATCCTTTTGGCGAGCTCACCAACGCTTATCGCCTCGTCAACATGAATCCTTCGCTTGATCGCCTTGGGCGTTGTGATCAGCGTCTTCTTCATCTTGACCGGCGCAGGTTTCTTTTCTTCACGCCATTTCGGACGTCGTTCCTGCTGCTCCGAATCGAGCGGTTGTCCCTTTTTATCGGTTAACTTCTTCAGAAATGGTTTTTTCCTGGGTGCATCATCGCTCATGAGAACTTCAAAGGGCGCCTTTGTTCCCCCCTTCTTCTTCAGTTTGTCAATCGCTTCCGCAGGCTTGCCTGGTTTGCCGAAACGCGCTGGCAAAGGCGCCGCCGCGCCCTCGCCCTTGCGAAATGGCTCTTTGGAAGGTGTATGCAAAGGTTTGGCAGGGGCGGCAACAGGCTTTGGCCTTTGCTCAAACGGCTGCTTTCTGGTTTCGGCTGCCGGAGGATGCACCCTCGGGGCTGCATCTTGCAGGCTTTTAGTCCCGGCGCTTGCAGATGTTGCCGCCTCCGGCTGCACAGCAGCAACCTTTTCTTCACGTTTGTCCTGCTTTTCCGCAGGCGCTGCCGTTGCCGGTGGCGCCACGTGGCTTTCTGACTCTGCGACAGGCTTTTTGGCGATCTCCTCCTTCTGGGGAACATTGGCCGGCGGAACAGGCGGCCGGCGGATAACGCCTCTTAGAGGCTCATGCCTGTAGATTGAGGTCCTTACCGGAGGTTGCTTTACCGGCTCTTGCTTTACCGGCTCTTGCTTTACCGGCTGCTCTGGCTGAACTCTCTCCGCAACCGGCGCGACCGTTTCGGCAGGTTTTTCAATCTCAACAGGGGCGATCTCGCTGCTTGCCTCGGCGCTTTCTTCTTCAGCAGGGGCATCTTCAACGGCAGAAGGCACAGCCCTTCTTCTGATGACCGTGGACTTGATCCTTTTTTCCACTATCTCTTTAGGCTCTTTTGACAGCAGTTCTGCCTGCATCCTCTCAAGTTCGCCGTCCTCGAGCGCGCTCGAATGGGATTTGCCGGTAATGCCAATCTTTTCCAGTCGCGCGATCAGCTCCTTGTTCTCAAGCCCCAGATCCTTCGCCAGTTCATAAACCCTTTTTTTCGACATACTCAACACTCTCTCCTGTCGAACGTCTCCTCAAAAACCCTTTCGACAATATAAAAATATTACTTTTCCCCAAGCTCTTGATCGATAGCCATTTCCGCCCCTTTTATCCAGGCTTCGGCAGTGGTCTCGCCCACGTCAGGCAGGGCAGAAAGCTGTTCCACGTCGGCGGCGGCCAGCATCGCTACGCTCTTCAAGCCGGCGGCAACAAGTTTTTCCGCATTCATTTCCCCTATGCCGGGTATTTCCATTAAAGCCCTGTAACCCTCTTCCTCCGTCTTGACGGCTGTCGCCGACTCGCTTTTTACATCAATCTTCCAGCTGGTCAATTTTACCGCCAATCTGACATTTTGGCCACTCTTTCCAATTGCCAGCGAAAGCTGATCATCGGCAACAATTACCTCCATCGCCCTGTTTTCTTCATCAACGAACACCCTGTTCACCTTGGCCGGGGCAAGGGCATTGCAAACATATTTGGCCTGATCTTCCGAATAGGGGACTATGTCTATCTTTTCTCCCCGGAGCTCCTGAACCACGCTCTGCACCCGGGCGCCCCTCATCCCCACACAGGCGCCCACCGGATCTATATCCTTGTCTCTGGTCCTGACGGCGATCTTGGAACGTTTCCCGGGCTCCCGCGCCACATTGACTATTTCTATGAGTCCTTCTGCAATTTCAGGAACTTCCAACTCGAACAATGCCTTCAGAAAACCGGGATGGGTGCGCGACAGAATAATCTGCGGACCCTTGGTAATCTTTTTAACCTCGCAGATAAAGCTCCTTATTCTGTCTCCCCTTTTGTAAGCCTCTTTGAAGATCTGCTCATTCACAGGCAATACGCCCTCTGTAGTGCCAAGGTTGACAATTATGTTTCCCCCCTCGACTCGCTGAACAAACCCATTGCTGATATCGCCTTTTTTGTCGTGGTATTCTTCATATATATTATCGCGTTCCGCGTCTTTTACCCGCTGGATAATTATCTGCCGGGCCGTTTGCACAGCGATGCGGCCGAAGGTGCTCGTCTCAATCTTGCTGCCCAGAACGTCTCCAAACTGCGCTTCCTCATCAAGGTTTGCTACTGCCTCTTCAACGGAAATCTGCGTCTCGGGATCCATGACCTTTTCCACTACAGTCTTGAACTGAAAGACCTCGATCTCGCCGGCCTCGTCATTATAGTGAGCCTCCAATTCCACGTCAGCGCCCAGTTTCTTTCGGGCAGCCATCAGCATGGCGTCTTCCAGCGCCTGGATGATCACCTCTTTGTCTATCCCGCGATCCTTTCCCATCTGTTCAATCAGACGTTTTAGCTCCGCAAACATTCAAAAAACCTCCACTTTTATTCGTTAATAACCATTATAATGACAAGGTTACAATGTATATTCCAGATTGGCCCTTACAACCTTTTCCCTCGGGATTCGCAAGGTTTGACCATCCACGGACATCACAATGACCTTTCCTGCAACGTCGCTGTCCTCATAACTTACCAACTCGCCCCGCAAGTCACGCCTTCCTTCCAGTTTTTCCAGAAGCCGGACATGAATCCGGGAACCGCAATACCTTACAAAATCCTTGTCCCTATGGAGCGGACGATCAAGACCCGGCGAGGAGATCTCCAGCGTATATTGCCCCGGCGGCACATCATGGACATCCAGTAGGTCGCCCAGTTTGTCGCTTACCTGCGCGCAGTCGTCCACGGTGACCCCGCCCTCCTTGTCGATGTAAACGCGCACCAGCCAGTGGGCCTTCATCTTCAGGCATTCCACCAGAACCATCTCCATCCCATCCGCGGCGATCAGCGGCTCTGCAAGTTGCCCAATTTGTTCTTCATACGTTTGCATGGTCCAAGCAGCTAACCTTCTTGTTGTTAAAATCCGGCTTCCCCATCTCTCTAAAAAAAAAGTGGGCGCAAGCCCACTCATCAAAACCTGCCGATGATTTTGTCGCCTTCTACCATCTGCCGAGGATCATTGCAAGAAGAAAATTTAAGGCGCGACAATACGTTCCGCAGGACAAGCGCTGCGTCTTTTCCTTCTGCGGCGTTTTGCCGGCGCCGCGGCCGCTGCGCCAGGAGGGTCCAACCGGGTTTCGGCTGGGGCATTTATGAAGTTTTTCCACCATTCACGAGCTTTCCGGCCTTCTTCCCGCATCCGGGTCGTGAATATCAGATACGTCATGGCGTCCGAGAACTCGGGCCGACCGGCCAGGGAGGCGGGGCGCCGCGGCGGTATTCTGTGCAAGGAGGGCTGCAAGGCAAGAATGCGGCGCAGTTGACCGCTGATCCGTCCCGGCACGCTGACGGTCGTTACCAGCTCCGTCAGAAACAATTCACAGGCGGCATCCAGGGCCTGCAAATAGGGAACGCCCTCACGGTGACGGGCAAGGGCATCCTCTTCCAGCCCGGGGCCAAAGAGCATTGCCAGAAAAAGCGGTGGGGAGGGGGAGAGTCCCTTTTGCAGGAGCCGGTCGAGACTTTCCATGTTTGCCTGCAAGACCGCAGTCAGATCGCCTTTGGCGGCGGACCCCCGAATCAGCGCGGGGAAAAGGGCGGCAAGGAGCCCGCTTTTCTCCAAAAGGGTAAAAACCGGACGGGCAGACCCGAGCAGGAAGATCTTCAGCATTTCCTCGTAGAGCCTCGCCGGCGCGGCGCGGACGATGGTGGGAGCAAGTTCGCAGATAACATCCCAAGCCTCCGTATCTATAGCAAAATCGTGGGAGGCGGCGAAACGGACAGCGCGAATCATCCGCACCGGATCTTCCGTAAACCGGACAAAGGGATCGCCGATGGGACGAATGAGCCGCTGTTCCAGATCGCTCATCCCATTGGTGAAGTCAATAACCGAAAAATCAGCGATGCTGTAGGCCAGGGCGTTGATGGTAAAGTCGCGGCGAAGGGCATCCTCCTCCGGAGTCCCGAAAACATTGTCGCGCAGCACCATTCCGTCTTCGTCCTTCAGATGACGCGGCGGGCGTTTTTCGCCGTCCGCTTCTTCCGCCCCCTCTGCCTCGGAAGGCGCGGAAGCGCGAAAGGTGGAGACCTCCAGAATTTCATCCTGGAAATGCAGATGCACCAGCCGAAAACGGCGGCCGATGATCCGGGCATTGCGAAAGAGATGTTTGATCTGGCCGGGCGCGGCATTTGTCACTATATCAAAATCCTTGGGAGTGCGCCCCAGAAGCAGGTCGCGGACGCACCCGCCCACGAGGTAGGCGACAAAACCATTGTCCTGAAGACGATAAAGGGTATGCAGCGCGTTGGGGCTGATCTGCTTGCGTGATATTCCGTGTTCCTCTCGACCAATAATTCGTGGTTGCATGGCGGCCGCTATATACATCGAAAGCCCGGGGTGTCAATACGAATTTTCACCCCCTCCGCTTTGCAAGGTAGATAAAATGAGGCATGTTCGCAACAAACCGGTTTCGGCCGTACCTTCTGCTGAATTTAATTGCCAATATTTTTCTGTTCAACGTGACTAATTTCAACTCTTTGTGCATATTATACTTGACAAAAGGCCTTCCAGGGGAAGATACTGTCAAAACCCACTTGCATTGGTGCGTAAAGTGGGCAAATTTCTTACGAGAAGAGTGCAACTGGCGGTTTTGTATTTTACTGTGGGAGGTAATGGCCCGGCAGACTGGGAGTAAATCCGGCGGGCGGGAGTGTCAGTTTCTTGGGAATATCGAGGGTTTGTAATATTATTTTTAACCATCAAATGGAGGAGGAACAATGAAAAAAATGGCTTTGGGCGTTGCCGTGCTTCTGCTGCTGGCATTTGCAGCCACGGGCATGGCCGAGGTGAAGGCGGGCTCGGTTTCGATCACTCCTTACATCGGGGGTTACCGGTTTGAGGGAAATATGGACGTCGAAAACGGACCGGTCTTTGGTCTGCGCGGTGGGTACAACTTTACAAAGAATGCAGGGCTCGAAGGGTACTTCCACTATGTGAAAGCCGAATTCAAAGGCGTAGCCGGCAATCCTGACATGAAGCTGCTCGGCTACGGCATTGACGGCCTCTACCATTTTCTGCCGGGCAACCGCCTGGTGCCCTTTCTGGCCGCAGGCGTCGGAATGACCCATTACGACCCGGAGATAATGAACAGCCGCAACAAGTTAACGATCAATTACGGCGGCGGGCTCAAGTATTTTCTCACGGATAATGTGGCGCTCCGTGCTGATTTACGCCATGTCCTGCCCGTGAATGGCCGTTACAACGATCTGCTCTACACCATCGGCGTCACCTTCGCCTTCGGCGGGACAAAGGAGACGCCCGCACCCGTGGCAGCCCCGGAATCCGCTCCCGCTCCCGCTCCCGCTCCCTCTGCCCCGGCGGCGCCGGCTGCTGCGGTTATCGGCGATTCCGATAACGACGGCGTTCTGGACAACCAGGACAAATGTCCTGACACCCCCGCCGGCGTAACGGTCGATGCGGTCGGCTGTCCCCTTGATTCGGACGGGGACGGCGTTTACGATTATCTGGACAAATGCCCCGGGACCCCTGCCGGCGTAACGGTCGATGCGGTCGGCTGCCCGCTTGATTCGGACGGGGACGGCGTTTACGATTATCTGGACAAATGCCCCGGGACCCCTGCCGGCGTAACGGTCGATGCGGTCGGCTGTCCGCCCCCGGCGCCCGCAACCCCCAAGGAAACGGCAATCATCGAGAAGGGCAGGGTAACCCTGAATGTGGAGTTCGACTTCGACAAGGCAGTGGTAAAGAAACAGTACTACAATGAAATTAATGAACTGGCCACTGTCCTGAAAAAATACCCTGATCTCAAGATCGCGATCGAGGGACATACGGACAACATTGGCACGACCGCCTACAACGAAAAGCTTTCCCAGCGGCGGGCAGAGGCAGTGATGAATTATCTGATCAAACAATCGGAAATTGATGCGGCGCGTTTGAGCGCCAAGGGGTACGGCGAGACCCGGCCCATCGCCTCTAACGCAACCAAGGCAGGCCGTCAGAAGAATCGTCGGGTAGAAGCGGCAGCCGAGTACATCATCAAGAAGTAGCCAAAAAATGAAGTGGCAACGATCGCTTTAAAACGGGGCCCTGCGAACGGGCCCCGTTTTATCCGCTCCCCTGCCCCAAAAGACGACCTGCGTCATCATTCCCTTAAACATAATCGCGCCTGGTGTTGTATAATGTTTGTCAAGCGGCACTGTTATACGTAAGGCCCTGGCTTTGCCTGAGGCGGTAATGCGACAAAAATTGGAGGAGAAAGTATGGATTTTGAATTGTCGGAAGAGCATAAGATGTTGAAGGATATGGCGGCCAAGTTTGCCCAGGCGGAATTCACCCCCTATGTGCACGAATGCGACGTGGAGGAGAAGTACACGCCGGATCTCCGGAAAAAGGCGGCGGAAAACGGTCTGATCGGCGCCTGGATCCCGGAAGAGTATGGCGGAGCTGGGGTCGGCATCCTGGGAAATACACTCATCACCGAGGAGTACTGCAAGGTGGACATGGGGATATGCATCAGTCTCCTGTCCTCTTTCGGCTGTGAGATCATCTTTCAAAACGGAACAGAGGAACAGAAGAAGACCCTGCTTCCCCCTGTCTGCTCAGGCGCGAAAATAAGCGCGGGCGCCTTCACCGAGCCCAACGCGGGCACGGATGTTGCCGGCTATGGTACGCGCGCCGTCAAGGATGGCAGCGACTATGTGATCAACGGCAACAAGATGTTTATAACCAATGGGACGGTCTGTGATTTCATGCTGACCGCTTGCATCACGAATCCAGAGGAGAAAAAACACAAAAGATTCAGCATAATCAGCATCCCCGCCGATACAAGGGGAATAACCCGCACCAAGATTCACGGGAAGATGGGGATCCGCACCACCGATACGGCGGAAATCGCCTTTGAAGATGTCCGGGTGCCCCAGTCCAATCTGATTGGGACGAAAGAGGGGCTGGGCTTCTATCAGCTTATGCATTTTTTCGATACGACGCGCATCCAGGTCGCCGGCCAGGCACTGGGGCTTTCCGAGGCTTGTCTGGCGGAAAGCATCAAATATGTGAAGGAGCGAACAGTCTTCGGAGCGCCGCTGGGCTCCTACCAGCTTACCCAGAAAAAGCTTGCCGAGATGGCAATCCGCATTGAAGCGCTCCGGGGAATGACCTATAAGGCGGCGTGGCTGATGGATCAGGGACGTCCCGATTACACCCTGGCTGCAATGGCGAAGTTTCTGGGCGGCGAGACCGCTGTCTTCTGCGCTAATTATGCCGTCGAACTCCACGGGGGCTACGGCTACATTAATGAATATGCTGTCGAAAAGCTGTACCGCGACGCCAAAGTTCTGGAACTCTTTGAAGGAACAAAGGAAGCGGAGATCATGACGATTGGCCGCACCCTCCAGACCGGATACCATGCCGGGTAAGTGGCTCATCCAATGAGTCTTTTATTCCGCTGCCGACCTGTCGGGATACAACGCGCCTGACGAACAAAGGGTTACGGAAGCTCCGTAACCCCTTGATTATTCTGGAGCGGGCGATGGGACTCGAACCCACGACGTCCAGCTTGGGAAGCTGACATTCTACCGCTGAATTACGCCCGCTCATTAAATACAGTGCTTGCCGCCAGTGCGGAAAAGCGAGCGCATCATATTAAAAGCCGCCATTTTGTCAAGCTATTTTTTCTGCCGCGCCCCCTCTTCCAGACCCTTTATCAGGCTGGTCAGCGTAAAATTCACCGGCGTCGGAACTCCCAGAGCCGCGCCTTCCCGGACAATCGCCCCGTTGATAAAATCAATTTCGGTGCGCCTCCCTCGTTCGATATCCTGACGCATGGAAGAGATATTCTCTTTCGTGTTGCTCATTACCGCCTTGACATGTTCCAGCGGATCGCCTGCAAAAGCGAGCCGGATGCCCCGGCGGCGGGACACCTCCAGCGCCTCGCCGACAGCCTTTTCCATAAGCTCCGTCAACTCCGGGATCTCCAGAATCTGGCCGTTTTTAATCCGCGCCAGGGCGGTAATAGGGTTTATTCCCACATTTACCAGCAGTTTCCCCCAGATGATCCCCGGCAGGTTTTCGGCTATCACAGGATTCAGCCCTGCCGTTTCAAAGATTGCCCGCAGTTGCTCTATCCTCGCTGTTTTCAGACCGGAGGGCTCCCCGAAAGTCGTCGCCCCGGTTCCGGCATGGCGAATATGCCCGGGGGCAATCATCGTCGCCCCAAAGCCGCTTGTCCCCGCCAGTATCCGCTTTTCACCGGCGATCTCGGCCAATTGCTCGACATTGCCCAGGCCGTTTTGCACGGTAAAAACGATCGTCTCCTCGCCAAGCAGGGACAGGGCGCCTTTCATTGCCTCACGGGTATGGTACGATTTGACAAAGACGATCACCAGATCGACCTTACCGATTGCCCGCGGGTCGGTTTCCGCCTGCAGCGGAAAGTTCCTGTCCCCGTTGGGAGAAGTAATGGTCAATCCCCGCTCCCGGATCATCTGAATGTGCGCCTCCCAGACATCGAGCAGCGTTACAGACTCCCCCGCCTCCGCCAGCAGCGCGCCGTACAGGCATCCCATCGCCCCGGCGCCCAAAACCGCAATTTTCACCTTGCCCCCTTTTAACCAATGACCGACCAGCCGTCTGGCCGGCAGAGGAAAATCCCGCCTGCCGGCTACTTCCCTGCCAGTTTCGCCGCCTCTCCCTCCGCCATTCGGTAAACATGCTCCTCGCCGGGAAAGGCGCCCTTGCGGACATCCTCACTGTATGCGGCAAAGACCTTGCGATACTCCTCGGCGACATTACCGTACCTTTTTACGAATTTGGGGGTAAACGCCTGAAAAAGCCCCAGAATGTCCGAACAGACCATGATCTGGCCATCGCAGTCGCCGGCGCCGATCCCGTAAACCGGGACAGGAACGTTCCTGCGGATGGCAACGGTTACCTCGGGAGGCACACCCTCCACAAGAACCGAGAAGGCCCCCGCTTCACATACCGCGATCGCGTCCTCGACAATCGCCTCTGCCGCCGCCGCTGTACGTCCCTGGGCCTTGAATCCCCCCAATGCGCCCGAACTCTGCGGAGTCAAGCCGATATGTCCCATCAAAAGCATGCCACCATCAACGATCGCCTTGATAACCGGGACTACCCGTTTGCCGCCTTCAAGCTTAAGGCAATCCACCCCGGCCTCTTTGTAAAACCGGATCGCGTTGCGGCAGGCATCATCGATTCCGGCATGGTAGGAACCAAAAGGCATGTCGCCGATGACAAGGGTCTCTGGGGCTCCCCTGCGCACCGCCTCGGCATGGCAGATGCACTGGTCCATGGTGACCGGAACAGTTCCGGGATAGCCATAGACAGCCATCCCGAGACTATCGCCAACCAGCAGCATGTCCATCCCCGCCTCTTCGGCCAGCTTGGCGGTCATATAATCGTATGCGGTCATCAAGACGGCCTTGCGCCCCTCCTCCTTCATTGTCTGCAAATCAAAGCGTGTCAGTTTTTTCGTCATTGGCTTTCCTCCCCTCAAAATAAATACGCTCGTTTTTTCGCCTCATGCTTTCAGGCGCAGGCGGACGGAGCGTCCGTGCCCGTAAAGCCCCTCGAGATCGGCGAAGCGGGCGGTCGGCTCTCCATAACGCGCCAGCGCCGTTTGCGAAAAGGACAGGACACTGGTGCGCTTGAAAAAATCATAAACGCCCAGCGGCGAGGCGAAGCGGGCGGTTCCCCCGGTGGGCAGAACATGATTCGGCCCCGCCATGTAATCGCCTAGGGCCTCGGGTGTGCTGGTTCCTAAAAAAACTGCCCCGGCGTTGCACAGACGGGGCAAATATGCACGCGGATTTTCCACCATCAGCTCCAGATGTTCCGGGGCGAAACGGTTGGCCAGCATTATCGCCTCGTCAAGATCCCTGGTAATGATCGCGGCCCCGTAATTTTGCAGCGCCCGTGCGGCGATCTCTTTCCGCTCCAGATGCGCCATTTGCCGGCTTAGCTCCGCGGCCGCCTCGCGGGCGAATGCCGCGTGCGGCGTCATCAGCACCGCGCCTGCCATTTCGTCGTGCTCCGCCTGCGCCAGCATATCCGCGGCCACATAGGCGGCATTGCCCGTTTTATCGGCAATGACAAGCACCTCGCTGGGGCCGGCAATCATATCGATCGCAACCTGGCCAAAAACCATTTTTTTGGCAGCCGCCACGTACCGGTTGCCCGGGCCGACTATTTTGTCCACACGGGGGACCGATTCTGTCCCAAAGGCCAGCGCCGCAACCGCCTGGGCGCCGCCGATCTTGAAGATGCGGGTGACTCCGGCAAGCTTTGCCGCGGCGGCGATCAAGGGCGGCAGCACCCCGTCCCGGCAGGGGGTAGTCAGGATGATTTCGGCCACGCCCGCAATCCGCGCCGGTATCGCCGTCATCAGAACGGTAGAGGGGTAACAGGCCCGCCCGCCCGGGGCGTATATCCCTACCCGTTCCAGGGGCCGGACCAATTGTCCAAGTTCCACCCCCTCCTCATCGTTGATAAACCAACTTTCCTGTCGCTGATGTTCGTGGAACCTGGCAATCCGGTCGGCGGAAAGATTCATAATTTCAATCTCTTCAGGAGCAGCCTGCTTCGCCGCGGCCTGCCACTCCTCGGGGGAAACCTCCACCGTCGCGGCGGCAACGGCAAACCCATCCCAGCGGGCGGTATATTCGAAGAGGGCCTCATCTCCGCGGACGCGGACCGCTTCCACAATAGCCCCCACCGTATTCCAAAGCTGGGCGTCAAAAACCTGGCCGCGGCCAGTCAACTGTTTGAAATATTCCTCAAATTCCCCACTGTCAGCCTGAATTATCCTCATAATTTCCAACTCGTTCCTGATTTCCTGAAATTCCTTTCGTCAATCACCCGGCAATCCGCTTAATCTCGGCGCCCAGGGCGGAAAGCTTCTTTTCGATCTGCTCATATCCCCGGTCAATATGATAAACGCGCGAAAGCACGGTCTTTCCTTCCGCGGCCAGGCCGGCGAGGATCAGCGACGCCGAGGCGCGCAGATCGGTTGCCATCACCGGCGCCCCGTGCAGCTGCGGAATTCCCCGCACAATCGCGCTGTTGCCTTCGATAACGATGTCCGCGCCCAGCCGGATCATCTCGCTCACATGCATAAACCGGTTCTCGAAAACTGTTTCGGTGATGACGCTCAGACCGCTGGCGATCGTCATCATCGCCATGATCTGCGCCTGCAAATCCGTCGGAAAGCCGGGGTGAGGCATGGTCTTTACGTCCACGCTCTTCACCTCCTTTTTGCCTTTCACCCGGAGGCAGCCCCCCTCAATTTTTATCTCCATTCCTGTTTCGAGCAGCTTGGCCGTCAGTGCTTCGAGATCACGGGGCTCGCAATCGAGAATCCGGATATCTCCGTTGGTCATTCCGGCCGCGATAATAAAGGTGCCTGCCTCGATCCGGTCCGGGATCACCCACGCCTCTACCGGGTGGAGCGCTTTCACTCCTTCGATCGTTATGACGTCACTACCCGCCCCGCGGATTCTCGCCCCCATCCCACTCAGCACCCCGGCTAAATTGACAATCTCCGGCTCGCGCGCCGCATTTTTCAGCACAGTTGTCCCCTCGGCCAGTGTCGCCGCCATCATGATGTTTTCCGTGCCCGTCACCGTGGGGGTATCAAAATAGATCGTCGCCCCTTTCAGGCGCGAAGCCTTCGCCTCGATGTACCCATCCTTTAGCTCCACCTCCGCGCCCATTTCCTTGAGCGCCTTTACATGGAGATTTACGGGTCTGGCGCCAATCGCGCAGCCACCCGGCAGAGAAACCCGCGCCTCCCCCCTTCTCGCCACAAGGGGACCAAGCACCAGAACCGAGGCCCGCATCTTCCGGACAAGATCATAGGAGGCCTCGCAACTGGTAATTTCTCCGGCGCTTATCATTAAAGTTTCCCCGCCTTCGCTTTTTACCCCTAAGCTCGCCAGCAGAGTACGGATCGTCTTGATATCCTCCAGATCGGGAATGTTGTGAAAGGTATTCCAGCCATCGACGAGGAGCGCCGATGCCAGCACCGGCAGGGCGGCATTCTTCGCCCCGCTGATCCGCACCTCACCCTGCAGCCTCCGCCCGCCGATAATCTCTATTTTATCCATTACTATTCCCCCGCCCCGGCAATTGACTCTTAATATTCTACAGCCTTATACCCTATCTCTTGCTTGCCGACAAGACGCGATCCATCCCCCCGTAGTCGCTGCGGCAAAAGATGTCCGCATAGCTGCCCTCTTCCCTTAACAAGGAGCTAACCGCGTCTTGCTGCTCCTCGCCGATTTCCATGAAAATACGACCGCCCCGCTTCAAGTGGCGTGGCCCTGCCGCGATAATTTTCCGGTACAGCGTCAATCCGTCTTGGCCGGCAAGCAGCGCCTCACGGGGCTCAAAATCGCGGATTCCCACCGGCAGTAACGCGTATTGTTCGGTAGTTATATAGGGAGGATTGGAACAGATGACATCAAAATTGCCGGGAATGTCCGGGAAAACATCCGCCTGCAGAAAATCAATCCTCCCGGCCACGCCGTGGTAAAGGGCGTTGCCGCCGGCAACGGCCAGCGCTTCTTGAGAAATGTCTGTCGCCACAATCCGGGTTTCCGGAAGTTTGCTGGCCAGCACAATCGCAATTATGCCGCTTCCCGTTCCGATATCGCATACCCGCAGATTTTTTCCGGGGGAACAGTAAAAACGCAAAACCTCTTCGATCAGGCATTCCGTTTCCGGCCGCGGAATCAACACGGCGGGAGTCACCGTAAAGCGGAGGCCCCAAAACTCCTTCTGCCCGATTATGTAGGAGACCGGCTCGCCCTTCTTCCGTCTTTCGAGAAACCCCGTGAAAGCAGCTCCCTGTTGCTCCGTTATTGCGCGCTCTGGATATGCCAAAAGCTGGGCGCGGTCGATCTTCAGCAGGTGCATCAGCAGCAGATCGGCGTCAAGACGGGGGGAAGCGCTGCCGCAGATCGCGAGCTCGGAAGCAGCGCCGGCAAGGAGCGTTTTAATGTTCATGACTTCCCGCAAACTATGTACAGGTTAAGGAAATTTCTTTAAGGGGCCGCCTTGTTCAGGGCATCCGTCCGAAAATGGGTAGTCAGCGCATCGAGCATAAATTGGATATCGCCGTTAAGAAAACCTTCGAGGTTGTAGGAGGTCATCCCAATCCTGTGGTCGGTCACCCTGCCCTGGGGGTAATTGTAGGTTCGGATCCGTTCGCTGCGATCCCCGCTTCCCACCTGGCTTCTGCGCGTTTCCGAGATTTCGGCGTCATGTTCCCGGACGGCGATATCGAGAAGCCGGGAGCGAAGGACGTTCATCGCCTTGTGTTTGTTCTTGAGCTGCGATTTTTCATCCTGGCAGGTGACGATCATCCCCGTCGGCAGGTGGGTAATGCGGACCGCCGAATCCGTGGTGTTAACGCTCTGACCGCCATGACCGCTGGAGTGATAGACGTCTATTCGCAAATCGTTCGGGTCGATGTTCAGCTCAACCTCATCCGCCTCCGGGAGAATGGCCACAGTGACCGCGGAGGTATGGATCCGCCCCTGCGCCTCCGTCACCGGCACTCTCTGGACGCGGTGCACGCCGCCCTCATATTTAAGCCGACTGTATGCGCCCTGCCCGGCAATCAGGGCAATGATCTCCTTGAAGCCTCCCATGCCGCCGGAGGGCGTGCTGCCGATGATTTCCACCTTCCAGCCGGAGGCTTCCGCGTAACGGGCGTACATCCGGAAGAGATCCTCGACGAAGAGTCCCGCCTCGTCCCCGCCGGTGCCGGCGCGAATCTCCAGAAAGACATTTTTTTCGTCGTTGGGGTCGCGGGGCAGCAGGAGAAAATTCAGCTTTTCCTGCAGGGTTTCCACCGATTCTTTCAACCGGGGGAGCTCTTCTCTGGCAATCTCCTTCAATTCTTCGTCGTTTCCCTGCAGGAGCGCCTGATCCTCCTGCAGCAGGGAAACGGCTTTTTCATATTTGCGAAAGGTCTCGACAAGCGGCAGGATATTGGAATGCTCTTTGGCGTACTTCTGATACTGGCCGGTATTGCCGAGAACAGCAGGGTCACTGAGCAACTGCTCCAGCTCCCGGTATCGGGCTTCTATTTCCTTAAGTCTTGAAAACATCACGATCCACTATTAAAATTAACGGGCCTGCTGCCGCATGAACCCAGTCAGTTCCAGACACAAACAGCCGGCGACTGTCACCGGCTGTTCGTGTCTGGAACGTTATTTGGCAAAGGCAGCAGCCCACTGTTAAAACCCTCCGTTCCGGCGACGGCCGGAGTGGGGGGAAATCCGTTGGGAAGGTGGCGCCTGTACCGATAAAGGGTTACGCCTTTTTCTCTAATCCCGCATACTTGCGGTTGAACCTCTCCACCCGTCCCGCCGTATCGACAATCTTCTGCTTTCCGGTCATGAAGGGATGGCACTGGGAACAGACTTCCACCTTGATATCCTGTCTGGTTGACCTTGTCGCGATAACATTTCCGCAAACACAGCTTATCGTTGTGTCCTTATATTCGGGATGAATTCCCTGTTTCATGTCTGTATGTCTCCTTTTAATTAATCTTCGGCTTCCGGCTTTTTCAGCCTTCAGCGCTCAGTAAAAACCATGCAAAAAATACTCGTTCCCCTTCTCCGCAGCCTCACCCTTGCCAAGCGGGCAACTGGGGATTATAGTCATTTAAAATTGAATTTCAAGCACTATTTATTCGCCCCCCGGCAAAGCCGCATCCTAACTGCTTTGGGGCCCCCGGAACTTGCAAAAAACCGCTTACGAATTCATCGAATCGAGGAATAATTTATTGTTGTCCGTCTTGCGAATCTTGTTGATGATGAATTCCATGGCATCCACCGGATTCATCTCCTGGAGCAGCCTCCGCAATATCCATACCCGGTTGAGATTGGCCTTCGGGATGAGCAGCTCTTCCTTCCTCGTTCCGGAGCGAATCAGATCGAAAGCGGGGAAAACCCGGCGATCGGCGATGCGGCGGTCAAGGTGCAGTTCCATGTTCCCGGTCCCCTTAAACTCCTCGAAGATGACCTCGTCCATCCGGCTGCCGGTATCAATCAGCGCGGTGGAAATGATTGTCAGACTGCCGCCGTTTTCTATGTTGCGGGCCGCTCCAAAGAAGCGCTTCGGCTTATGCAGGGCGTTGGAATCCACCCCGCCGGAAAGCACCTTCCCGGAAGGGGGGACAACCGTATTGTAGGCGCGAGCCAGACGGGTAATGCTGTCTAAAAGGATGACGACATCCTTTTTGTGCTCCACGAGCCGTTTCGCCTTTTCTATAACCATCTCCGCAACCTGTACATGGCGGGTAGCCGGCTCGTCGAAGGTGGAGGAGATCACTTCCCCCGCCACGCTGCGCTGCATATCCGTTACCTCTTCGGGCCGTTCATCGATCAAAAGCACCATCAGCACAACCTCCTTGTGGTTGGCGGTGATGCTGTGGGCGATGTCCTGCAGAAGAACCGTTTTACCGGCGCGGGGCGGAGAGACGATCAGACCGCGCTGCCCTTTGCCGATCGGCGTGAAGAGATCCATGATGCGCGTGGAGTAATTCTCCGGATCGTGTTCGAGATTCAGCTTTTCATCCGGGTACAGCGGCGTCAGGTTGTCAAAGAGAATTTTGTCGCGCGCCGCTTCCGGGCTCTCAAAATTGACGTCATCAACCTTCAGCAGCGCGAAGTACTTTTCGCCTTCTTTCGGCGGCCTTACCTCGCCGGAGACCGTATCACCCGTTCGCAGACTGAATCGTCTGATCTGCGAGGGCGAAACGTAGATGTCGTCCGGGCTGGGCAGGTAGTTGTAATCTACGGCCCGTAAAAAGCCAAACCCGTCCGGCAGTATCTCCAGAACGCCGGAGCCCGAAATAACGCCGTTCTTTTCGGCCTGCGTCTGCAGGATAGCGAAAATCAGGTCCTGCCTTCTCATGCCGCTGGCGCCGGGAACATCCAGCTCCTTGGCCATTTTTGTCAATTCACTGATAGGTTGTCTTTTAATATCTTCGATGTGCATTTTTTTTGCCTGTATAGTTGGTTATTAACGAGATGCCGAATGGCATCCACCCCGTGCGGAAAAGCGAAGCTTAATGTTTATAAAGCGCTTTCGATCTCTTTTCGGTTCTTTCCATCAAAATAACTTAGATTTTATAGAAAACGATTTATATAAGAAGTGCACCGAAATATTACGAATCCCTGTTTGATAGTTTGATAAATGGAATTTATTTTAAGGGAGGAGCAACGCTTGCTTCTCTGATTTTGTGATAGGCTATACCGAAACATTCCCGACTGTCAAGCATTTTTTATTGCAGCGTTCAATTAATCATAATGAGGCTGAGCTGCCGGCCTTCGTCTTTTCCCTGGGCGGTGCGATGAGAAAAAAACAACTCCCGCCGGCAGGCTGTGCACATGTCGGCAGCCAGGATATTATTTTCGGAAATGCCCGCTTCCCGGAGCTGAATGCGATTGGCCAGAGAAATATCAAACATCCAGCGTTCCTTTCCCTCGCACTTGTGAAAAAACATATCCGCTTTCGTCCTGTCGGCAAACGCGTCAAAGACCGGGGCATCCACCTCGTAACAGCAGGAACCGATTGCCGGCCCGATAAGGACGGTAATATCCTCTCTGCGGGAGGAAAAATGCCGGCAGAATACGCCAATCATTTTCGCCGCTATGCCGAGCGCCGTTCCCCTCCAACCGGCATGGGCCGCCCCCGCTACCCGGAGACGGCGGTCCAAAAAGAGCAGCGGAACGCAATCGGCTGTTTTTATGCACAGGGCAATCCCCGGGCGGGCGGTGACAAACCCGTCACACTCCGGCATGGATAGCGGCAGTGATTCATTGATGCCTATCTCGACTATTCGGTCACCGTGAATCTGCCTTGCCATGACCAGCCCGTTTTCGGGTATTGCCAACGCCCGTTTGATAAGGCCCAGATTCTCACTGACGTTCTCTTGTTTGTCGCCGACCAGCTCGCCTACATTGAGGCTGGAAAATTCCCCGCTGCTGACGCCATCATGCCGGGTGCAGAAGGCATGGGTTACAAATTCAAGCCCGGAAAGTTCTTCGGCTTCCAAATACTCGACCTGACCCTTCTTCACTAAACGAAACATTCTCCCTCTTCCGCTGCCGTCATATAATTAGAGGTAATTGCAAAACTCCCCATTCTTGTCATTCCCGCAACGATTCTGAGCGGGAAAACGAAGTTTAATGTTCATAATCTGGTTCTAACAGCTTGAAAAACCATATTCGTCCCCGAATGCTGTTATCGGGGATAGAGACATTATGAACATTAAGCTTCGCTTTCGGGAATGACAAATGGTTTTGCAATTGCCTCATTATTCTAAACAATTGCAGCTTGCGATAATGCGGTTTTTTCTGTCTGTTTTCTGAGGAAGACGCAAAGCTCCTCCATATCTTCCGGCAGCGGGGAGAAAAACTCCATCTTTGCTCCGATCGCCGGATGGCAAAACGAGAGGCGCCAGGCATGGAGCGCCTGACGGGGAAATATTTTCAGCAACCGGCGGACGGCCGCATCCTTGACGGCGTTGCTCCTCCCCGGCTTGCCATATACAGGGTCCCCGACGACCGGATAGCCGAGATCGGCAAGATGCACCCGGATCTGGTGGGTACGGCCGGTTTCGATATCGACCTCCAAAAGGGCGGCCGCCCCGTAACGTTCGCGAACCCGCCAGATGGTAATGGCGGAACGGCCCCGCTTGCTTTTGGTGGACATTTTTTTACGGTCCGACGGGTGCCGCCCGACCGCCGCTTCAATTCTTCCCGTTTCGGCATGCGGCAGACCGTAAACAACCGCCTGATAGGTTTTTTTTACCTCGTGGCGCTTGAACTGGCTGGCCAGTCCCAGATGGGCTTCATCCGATTTTGCCGCCACAATCAACCCGGAGGTGTCTTTGTCGAGGCGATGCACAATACCCGGGCGAAGCACCCCGCCGATCCCGGAAAGATCATGGCAATGGAAAAGCAGGGCGTTTACGAGGGTGCCTCCGTAATGACCGGCCGCCGGATGGACAACCATGCCCGCGGGTTTGTCAATCACGATCAGCGACGCGTCTTCGTAAACCACGACCAGAGGAATATCCTCCGGCAGGGCCGCTAAATAAGGTTTGGCTTCGGGAAAGTCGATCACAACCTCGGACCCGGCCTTCAGCTTCTGACCGGCACGGCAAGGGCGGCCCCCCACAAGCGCCTTTCCCTCGGCGATCAGCTTCGCAATTCTGGTGCGCGTTACCCCCGGCTCCCGGCTGACAAGCAGCAGATCGAGGCGAACCCCCTCCTCTTCCGGCAACACAAGAAAGCGGGCTCGTCCTGGTTTTTCACCGGCAAGCAAAGCTTCATGTTCATGAAATTCGTGCATAACTTGTTTACTTAGAATGGTTTATTTGTAACTACTCAGGTTGCTTAGACTGTAGTCTGTTATGACTGCGCAAAGAACGAATCAATGACCCCAACACCTTTTCAGCCTATAAAAGTTTTGAATCATAGCCGATAAAACTGTTTTATGAACATTAAGCTGCGCTTTCATCCGTCTTTGTGACGGTGCGCCGTCAGGGATGTTTCATCGGCTGCTTCCCTGATAAAGCATCCAGAACCTCCCGCAGCGCCTCACGAATCTCGTTGAAATCCTCCTCCCACAGGGTTCGGGGATCCAGCAGCACCTGATCGTCGGCGACACGGACAATCACCGGCGGATCGCACTGCCGAAGCCCCCGTTCAATCTCGGCTGCCGAACCGAAGTCTGATCTGATACCGACCAGCGCCGTCTCTATTCCCTGAGTCGGCAGAGATCCCCCTCCCGCCATAGAAAATCCATTTACAAGCTTGACTTCCACTCCCTCGGATAAATGCCGCCGGAGCAGGGAGCGCAGTTTTTTCGCCCGCTTTTCGACAGAAGCCAGGGATTCGGTCAGGGCATGCAGAACCGGGATGTCGGCAATGGCCCCGGCGGGTCGGAGGTATTGGACCAGCGTTCCCTCCAGGGCGGCAAGGGTCAGCTTGTCTATCCTGAGAGCGCGATTAAGGGGATTTTTCGCAATCTTCTCCAGGAATTTCCTCTTTCCCAGAATGATACCCGCCTGTGGACCGCCAAGGAGCTTGTCGCCGCTGAAGGTCACCACATCCACACCGGCATCAAGGCTGTCGCGCACCGTCGGCTCCCGTTTTAAACCGTAATGGTCCAATTCACTGAAACAGCCGCTTCCCAAATCCTCCACGACGGGAATGCCATGCTTTTTCCCCATTTCCACGAGCTGGCCGCGCTCTGCCTCCTCGGTAAAGCCGACGATCAGAAAGTTGCTGGTGTGAACCTTCAAGAGCAGCCCCGTATCCGGGCAGACGGCCCTTTCGTAATCGGCAATTCGGGTGCGGTTCGTCGTTCCCACCTCCACGAGACGGGCGCCGCTTTTTTCCATAACATCGGGAATGCGGAACTCGCCACCGATTTCGATCAGCTCACCACGAGAAACAATCGCCTCCCGGTTCATGGCAAGGCTGTTCAAAACCAGCATCACCGCGGCGGCATTGTTGTTGACAACAAGGGCATCCTCCGCCCCGCAGAGCGCGCACAAAAGCCCCTTGACATTGTCATAGCGGATGCCCCGCTCACCCTTTTCAAGGTTGTATTCAAGGTTGGAGTAGCCGGAGGCGACCTCGATAACCCGCTCCATCGCCTCCCGGCAGAGGGGCGCCCGGCCGAGATTCGTGTGCAGAATAACCCCCGTCGCGTTGATCACCCGGCGCAGACGGAAGGCGCGATATCCCGCGATCATCTTCAGCGCCTGATCCGCCGCCTCACCCGGGGTCGGCAGCGGGCGCAACTCGCCCCTTTGTCGGATAATTCGCTCCCGAAGTTCCTCAACAACCGTCCGGCAGGCATCCTTGAGCAGCTCCCGGGAAAACCCCGCGGCCTCTTCCTGTTTTTCGACTCTGAGGAGCAAATCGTCTATTTTGGGAAGATTGCGCAGCAACTCCTGTGTTCGTTCATCCATCTTCACACCTCGCCTTCATGGCAATTGTTACAGTCAACGCATGTTAACCTGTCCCCGGCAATAGTCCCTGAAATTATTGACGGAGATAAAGAACTCCCGCATCAGGACAACCCAGAAGTACCTTCCCCGCTTAGTCAGGAGAAGCTCCGGGTTTTTCCAGGAAAAGGCGCCCGCCAGGTAAAAGGCGGCTATATCCGGCCAGAGCAGACGAAACGCCGTACCGTACTTCTTTTTCAGCTCCGCGATATTCAGCCTGGTTCCAAACAGCTTCATCAGAAAATCATACCTGACCCTCTCTTTTTGCGAAAAAACGCGGGAAACCAGCAGCGGCGACGCCCCTTTTTCCATCCTTCCGATATATTCCCTGATATCGAAGGTGTTGGCGTAGGAAACGCCGCCCAGATAGCCGATGGCGCCGCTGCCGAGCCCGGCGTACTCGTCGTAATCAACGATATACTCGTCAATCATCGCCTTTCCCCGCGAGAAACACCATGCCGAAGAAAAGCGATATGTCGGCACAAGCCGTCCGGCAATCTGATGGTAAAACCGCCGTTCCTGACCGTAATCGACCACGCCCAGACTGCCTTCAACCTTCCTGCGCGTTGAAGCCGATACCATCAAGGGGTACCAGGTCGTTTGATCCACCCCAAGCGCAAGGAGAATGTCCAGGTCCCGATCCAGCATCTGGGCGGTTTGCGTCGGAAAATTGAAGATCATGTCGGCGTTGAGCGTCTCGAATATTCCCAGCGTGTTGCGAATCCGCTCCTGCACCTCGGCGCTGCTTCCGTAATCATGCCGCTCCATCCGCTTGAGCAGACCATCGTCAAAACTCTGAATGCCGACGGAAAGCCGGTTCACACCGGCCAAGCGCAGGGCGCTCAGGCGTTCCTTGGTCAGGTGGTTGGGATTGGTTTCCACCGAGATCTCGCGAATCCCGAATGTCTGTCTGGCAAAATCAATGGTCCTGGTCAGCTCGTCGATCAGGACTGTCGGCGTGCCTCCCCCCACGTACAGGGAACCGAATTGGTAGCCCATATCGCGATAACTGACTATTTCCTTGCGCAGCGCCTGGAAATAGTCGCGGCAAAGCGCCTCCTGAAAGACAACCCGATGAAAGGAACAGTAGGGACAAAGCCGCTCGCAAAACGGAATATGCATGTAGAGCATCCGGGGCAGTTGATCCGCCGGCGGCGGAATATGGGGCGTCTCGCCTCCCTCAAAGCGCAGCGACCGGGAAAATTCCCGCCGGGCCTGCGCTGCAATAATGGAATCTATCAATTTCCAGCTCCCTTATAATTTTTTACGGCAGGCGCCTGTCCCGCCTTTCCCTTTTGCCACATGAACAATCGTAAGCGGCGATAAAGTATCTGGAAACTAACAGAGCTTTGCGGATTCTGCAAGAAGCTAATTTGAAATTTTCTTGAAATGCCGTAGGCGTGGTGCTATAGGCGTTCCTTAAAATCAAGCGCCCGGGCTCTGTAACCCCCGATAGTTACCTGCGGACCTGGGCGGAAAAGGACACGTCAATGACGGTGCAGAGAGTCCTTACCCTCTGGGACGAAGGACAGATAATTGAGGACGACACCCGTATCTTGAGGGCGCCTTCGCTGGAGGCGCCGCTTCCCTTCACTGCGGAAGTCAACGAGGCGATCCGCGCGCTCTGGGACACCTTTCTTGACCGCGATGATTCGGTGGGGCTGGCCGCTCCGCAGATAGGGATAAACCTCCGGATCATCGCCGTCCGGACCAGAAACTTCGACGTCAAGGAACGCGAGCAGCGCCGGCTGGATTCCGAAATCCTTGTCAACCCAAGGATCACCCAGACCAGGGGGGAACTGGTCGCGCTGGAGGAAGGCTGCCTTTCCTGTCCGGGAGTCAATATCGAAGTCAGCCGTTTCCCGGAAATAAAGGTCCGCGCTTTTGACGACGAAAAGGGCAAAAAGCTCAACAAGCGCTACCTCGACTTCGCGGCTCGCGTCGTCCAGCATGAAATAGACCACCTCGACGGCAAACTCATCGTCGATTACGAAGGCCCCGTTTACGCATCCAAAAAATATCACAACTTTCTGCAGACCTACTTCGATAATTGCTGAAGGCACTGTTTTCATATGAATATTTAACGTTGCCTTAGATAACGATTTTCCCGGGGAGCATCAACGGAAATAACCCATGAAAACTTTTTTTGCCGGATACCTCGAAAAATCTGTTGATATATTGATCATGCTCGCGATCGTGGGCATCTCCATGGCCGTTGGCTATTTTCTCCGCAGGCAGGTGCTCGGCAGGCTTTCCCGGTGGGCGAAAAGGAACGATTCCCCGGCGGGCGACATCATCTTTTCAGCCATCAAATCCCCATTTATCGTGCTGAGCTTGATGATGGGAACCTACCTCGCGCTCGAATTTTCGGACCTGTCAAAAAAACTGGTCGATAAAGCGGAGAAGGGGCTCTCCATCCTCGCGATCATCGCCGTCGCCATGGCAGCGGCGAATATCCTCAGCGGCTACATCAGGATGCGCGCCGCCAAAATCGACTCGCGCCTTCCGGTGACAAGTCTCACCGAAAACATTATCCGGATCACCTTTTACAGCGTCGCGGCCCTGATCATCCTGAACCAGCTCGGCATTTCGATTGCCCCGATCCTGACCACCCTCGGCGTCGGAGGCCTGGCAGTTGCGCTCGCCCTTCAGAACACCCTCTCCAATTTTTTCGCGGGATTCAACATTATTGTCGCCAAACAGATAAAGGTAGGAGACTTTATAAAGCTCGACTCAGCAGATAGCGGTTACATTGAAGATATCGGGTGGAGATCGACAAAGATAAGGACCTTACAGGGAAATTACGTCATTATCCCGAACGCGAAATTGGCGGAAATGATCGTGACCAATTACAATCTGCCGGAGAATGATCTGGCGGTCATTGTTCAATTGGGGGTGCATTACAACAGCAACCTGGAGCAGGTGGAAAAAGTCGTCCGGGAGGTGGCAACGGCCGTGATGAAGGATGCGCCAGGCGGGGTTCCCGCTTTTGAACCGCTGGTCAGGTATCACACGTTTGACGCCTCAAGTATTAATTTTTCCGTTATCATGAGGGCGCGGACCTTCGTCGACCAATACGCGATAACACATGAATTCATTAAAAGAATACACCTCCGTTTCGCCCAGGAAAAAATCGTGATCCCTTTTCCGATCGTCGCGTTGAACACCGAACAAGAGGGCGGTGCTTCCTGCTCATAAACGGGGAGGAACAATCCCTGCCCAGGGTCTGCGACAAAAATGTGGGTATCATATACTTGCAGAAACTTATCCCCCCTTTGGAAAAGAGGGGCAGGGGGGATTCATAATAAAAGCAAGGGGATATTTATTCTCCAGCAAATCTCCCCCAACCCCTCTTTGCTAAAGAGGGGTGAAAAACTGCTCTACCCATAAATTTGTCGCACACCCCCCTGCCCAAAAGGGCTTGACAAAAAAACAGGGGAAGCAGATACATTCAGACATCGCTTAGGGACGTTTGCAAAACGCCCCGTTTGTCATTGCGGGCCCCCAAACTCCCGCGTATAGAGACCGTGCCCACGGCTTCCTAAATTTGAGGTCGGCGACGGGAGAGCGAATAAATTCTATCCTTAAATATATTAGTGAGGTGAAGACATGACCCAGGAGCAAGATGCCCGTTCAGCGGCCGTGGAGCTCGGAATCGGCCGGAAGCTGCATAACCTTCGTGAAAGGAACCGCCTTACCCTCGACGATCTCGCCGCCAAAACCGGCCTCGCGCGGGAACTGCTTGCCGATATCGAAAAGGGTGAATTCGTTCCGCCGGTAGCAACGCTCTTGAACGTCGCCCGCTCCCTCGGCGTGGAAATGGCCCATTTTTTCAAGGACGACGAACCGGAGCTGAAAATCTCGCTTACCCGCCAGGCGGACCGAATCCCCATCCGGCAGCGGCCCCACCACCGGGAAGGCGAGGTGGATTACATCTATGAAGCGCTCGAAACCCGCAAGCAGGATAAACACATGGAGCCACTCCTCGTGTCTTTCCAGCCTCTTTCAACCTCGGAAGTGGTTTTTACCAGCCACGACGGGGAGGAGTTCACGTATCTGCTGGAAGGACGTCTTGAATTCAGAACCAACGAACGGGTGGAGATACTGGAACCGGGCGACACCCTGTACTTTGAGTCGGCGCAAAACCACGCCTTCCGGTCGCTCGACGGCAAGCAGGCACGGGCACTGGTCGTTGTGTGGAACCGCAGTTAGATTTAGGGAGGATAATTCATGCTTGAACTCCGCTTTCATGGACGGGGCGGCCAGGGAACGGTCGTCGGCACCATTGTCATGGCGAAGGCGTTTTTCCGGGCCGGCTACGAGGTGCAGAGTTTCCCCGTTTTCGGCGTCGAGCGGCGGGGCGCCCCTGTCGAATCGTACGTCCGCCTTGACAAAACAAAAATATATCTCCGGACGAACATCACCACGCCGGATCACGTCGTCGTGCAGGACACAACGCTGCTGCAAAATATCGATGTCGCCAAGGGGTTGAAGCCCGGCGGCTGGATATTGATCAACGACATCAAAAACGAAAAGGATGTACAGCGCTTTGCGAATTTCCGCTGCGCCTTTATCGATGCGAACCGCATTGCGCTGGATCATAAACTCGGCACGCGCACCCATCCGATCGTCAATACGGCGATGCTCGGCGCCCTGGCCCGCGTGCTGGAAATGCCGCCGATAGAGGCGGTAATCGAGGCGATCCGGGAGGATATCCCGATCCGCACGGACTCCAACATCAGCGCGGCCGAAGAAGCTTACAGGACGGTATGCCTATGAATATCGAAATGAAAAACAAACTGCTGATCCCCCTTTCCTTTACTACGACCGAGGGCAACAAAACAGGCTCCTGGCGCTTCCTGCGCCCACACTTCGAGAACAAGACCGCTCCTTGCTCGGCGGCGTGTCCAGCAGGCGAGGATATTCCGCAAATCGAGCTTTTGGCCGCGCAGGGTGATTTCAAGGAAGCCTGGGAAGCGATCCTGCGGGAAAACCCTTTCCCCGCCACCTGCGGCCGGGTCTGCTTCCATCCGTGCGAGGGTATCTGCAACCGGGGCAATTACGATGAGGCCCTCGCCGTGCACACGCTGGAGCGGTTTCTTGCCGATACAGCCGCCCGGTACGACTTTCACCCGCCCACGCCCGGCGCTGCTCCGCGCAATGAACGGATCGCTATTGTCGGAGGAGGCCCTGCAGGACTGGCCACGGCCTGGTTTCTGATTAGGCTGGGGTTTAAGTGCGACGTCCTCGAGGCGGCCGCCGAGGTGGGAGGATTGCTCCGCTGGGGAATCCCCGCGTACCGTCTCCCCCTGGACGCACTGCTTCAGGATGTCGAGCGCCTGCAAGCCGCCGGGGTTGAAATATTCACCAACCGCCGGGTTGACGAAAAGTTTCTGACGGATCCCGACAGCCGTTATCAAGCCTTTATTATTGCCTGCGGCCATGCCAAAGGGCAACAAATCGGCATCCCCGGCGAAAACGCCGCCGCTGTTGTCGAGGGACTGGATTTTCTTAGAGACCTGCGGGCCGGAATCCCGGTTTCCCATGACGGGACAACCGCCGTCATCGGCGGGGGCAATACCGCCGTTGATGTCGCCAGAAGCGTGGTGCGACTGGGAGGAAAAGCCGTCATCTACTATCGGAGGCGTAAGCAGGATATGCCCGCTTTCGCCGAAGAGATCCGGATGGCTATCGAAGAGGGGGTGACGATACAGGAACTTGTCGCCCCGGCAGAGGTTAAACACGAAGTAAATCAACTTGTTCTCAAGCTGCAACGGATGGTTGTTTCCGGCGAGGAAGCGGGAAGGGCTCGCGTTGTTCCCGCCGCCGGCAACCCGGAATTCGTGAAGGCGCAGCGCGTCATCCGGGCAATCGGGGCGGGGCCGCAGGAGGCCTGGATGGAACCCCCGCAGGCAGGCCCTGATACATTAGCGTTCAGCCACTCCCGCATCGTCCTCGGCCAAGGACAGCGACCGGTTCTTTACACCGGCGATCTGGCCAATGAAACCAAAAGCGTAACCCACGCCATCGCCTCCGGCAAGCAGGCGGCCATCGCCCTGGACATATTTTTCCGCGAAGGCGCAGCCGCAATCGCCTCTGCTCTTGCGGACTGCACCGTCGGCGACGGAAGCGCCCAGTCCCTGGAAATCTATCTCGGCGGGGAGCGTAAACTGAGGAGCAGTCACGTTGTCGGCTATTCGGAGATCAACACCGAATACTTCTCCTTCGCGCCCCGGATCAAACAGCCGCGTCTGCTGATCGAGGAACGCCGCCGATCGTTTTCAGAAATTGACCTGAAAATCTCCGCGGGACTGGCGATGAAGGAGGCGGCGCGCTGCTTCAACTGCGGCTTCTGCAACAACTGCGACAACTGCCGCCTCTTCTGCCCGGACGTCACCGTCATCAGGGAAGCGGACACAAGGCGGATTAATTACGACTATTGCAAGGGGTGCGGGATTTGCGTTGTGGAGTGCCCGCGCAATGCGATGTCCCTGGATAAGGAGGAAAGCGAATGAGAAGGGTCATCGAGGGAAGTCAGGCGGTCGCGGAAGCGGTCAGGTTGGCGCATGTGCAGGTGGTCTCCGCCTATCCGATAACGCCGCAGACCCATATCGTGGAAACCATATCGGATTACTGTGAAAAAGGGCTCATGGAGGCCCGTTTCATGAGGATGGAGGGAGAACAATCCTGCCTCGCCGCCCTGATCGGGGCGCAGCTCATGGGGGTGCGCACCTTCACGGCGACCTCCTCCCAGGGACTCGCGTACATGCATGAGCTGCTGCACTGGACTTCCGGCGCGCGCCTGCCAATCGTCATGGCGGAGGTAAACCGGGCGCTGGCCCCGGGCTGGAATATCTGGGCCGACCAGACGGACAGCCTCTCCCAGCGGGACACCGGCTGGATCCAAATCTACTGCGAAGACGGTCAGGAGGTGCTCGATTCGACGCTGATCGCCTACCGGCTGGCCGAGGCCGTCAACCTGCCGGTCATGGTGGTTCTGGACGCGTTTTATCTGTCGCATACCTACGAGCCGGTGGACATCCCGACCGAGGAGGACGCCTACCGCTTTTTGCCGCCCTACGCACCCCGCTTCCGGATGTCCACCGCCGATCCGCGCAGCTTCGCCGGGCTTGTTCCCCCGGTCGATTACATGGAACTGCGCAACGACATAGCATTGGCCATGGAGGACGTCCTGCCGCAGGAGGAGCAGATCGAAGCGGAATTTGCCTCGATTTTCGGCCGTCGGTACAGTGCGATCGAGGCGGTCAACTGCGACGATGCGGAAATCGTTTTTGTCACCTCCGCAACGATCACCAGCACCACCCGTCTTGTCCTGCAGAAGCTGCGGGAACAGGGGGAGAAGGTCGGGCTCCTCAAGATTCGGCTGTTTCGTCCCTTCCCGACCGAGCTACTCCGGGAGGCGCTTAAAAATACTAAGAAGGTCGCCGTCATTGACCGCAACTTCTCGTTCGGCGCCAGCGGAATTTTCGCCCAGGAACTGAAGGCCGCGCTCTGCAACTTCTCTTCCAAACCGCTGGTCTTCGGATATATCGCCGGCATCGGCGGCAGGGATGTCACACCGGATGTGATTGAGGATATCTATCGAAAAACAAAGGCGACCGCCACTCCCGATGAAAACGGGGTATGGATCGGTCTGAAGGAGACGGGCAATGGATGCTGAATTAAGGGAACGCGAGTTAATGCTCTCCGGGCACGTCGGCTGCCCCGGATGCGGCGCCGCCATTGCGATGCGCTTTTTCCTGAAGGCCATGGGGGAAAAGACCGTGATTGTGCTGCCCGCCTGCTGCTGGTCGATTATCGCCGGGCCGTATCCGCAGTCAACGCTGAAGACACCCATCATCCACTGCGCCTTCGAGACCGCCGCCTCCACGGCAAGCGGCGTCCGGGCCGCCCTCGACATGCTGGGCGATACGGAAACTCAGGTCGTTGCCTGGGCCGGCGACGGCGGGACATTCGACATCGGTTTTCAGGCCCTCTCCGGGGCGGTGGAGCGGAACGAGGATTTCCTCTATGTCTGCTACGACAACGAGGCCTACATGAATACCGGCATCCAGCGGAGCTCGTCCACGCCGTACGGAGCCTGGACCACGACCACCCCCGGCCATGACTGGAAAAAGATGCGCAAAAAGAACATCGTCGAGGCCCTCGTCGCCCACCGGATACCCTATGTCGCGACGGCGAGCATCGCCTTTCCCGACGACCTGATCCGCAAGGCGCAAAAGGCAAGGGAGATAAAAGGCTCACGCTTTCTGCACATCTACGCGAGCTGCCCAACGGGCTGGCGCATTCCCTCCGAGATGTCGGTCAAGATAGCCCGCATGGCCGTCCAGACCAACATCTTCCCCCTCTACGAGGTGGAAAACGGCAAAAGCTACACGATTAACTACAAGCCGCGGGAATACCTTGTCCGCGAGTACTTCCGCCTCCAGGGACGCTTTCGGCATCTGACCGACCATGATCTCGATCAAATCCAGGCCATGGTTGACGAAGACTGGCAGCGGCTCCTCGACAAGGCATAAAAAAGGGGAGAGCTTTATTGGTTGGGAAATAATATCAATGATTTCGATCAGATCATCTTCTGTGTAGGGAAAGAAAATCGTTTTGTACTGCTTACTCATTTACACGAAATCTTTCTTTCAGTTCTGAAAAAAGGCGGCGGCGGCAAGAATGTGGGGCGGCAGTATAGACTGCCCGCCGCCGCGCTGGATGCGGCTGATTATAAAACTGGGCTACATTTCTTCGAAACTCCGCCTGATTCTCCCCCGGAATTAAACCTTGGCGCGACGCAGCCGCAGGCTATTGCTGACGACAAACACGCTGCTGAACGCCATCGCCCCGGCCGCAACCATCGGGTTCAGGAAGCCCAGCGCCGCGGCGGGAATCAGCAGCACATTATAGAAAAACGCCCAGAACAGATTTTGCTTGATCGTGGCGAGCGTCCGGCGGGAAAGATTAATGGCGCGCACCACAGCGCGCAGATCGCCGCTCATCAGCGTCACAGGGGCGGCCGCCATTGCCACGTCCGTGCCAGTGCCGATCGCCATGCCCACATCCGCCTGCGCCAAAGCGGGGGCATCGTTGATGCCATCGCCGACCATCGCCACCACGCTGCCTGCCTGCTGCAGCTTCTTCACTTCGTCGGACTTGCCGGCGGGCAGTACCTCAGCCAAAATCGCATCAACGCCGACCTGTCCGGCGATCGCCTCCGCCGTTTGCCGGTTATCGCCCGTAATCATAACCACGCGCAGGCCCAGCCGGCGCAAAGCGGCAATCGCCTCGAGCGAACCCTCCTTGACGGTATCGGCGACGGCAATCACGCCTGCGGCCTGTTGGTCAACGGCAACGAGCATGGCCGTCTTGGCCTCGGATTGCAAACGTCCGACCACGGCGATCAGTCCGTTCAGCGGGATTCCGGCCGTCTCCAGCATCCGAATGTTGCCGACCAGCACGCTTTTTCCCCCGACTTCGGCCCGTACTCCTTGCCCCGGTTCAGCAGTAAATCCGGATGCTTCCGCCAGATGCAGCCCGCGCGCCTCGGCCTCCGTCCAGACAGCCTCGCCCAGCGGATGCTCGCTCCCTTTTTCCACCGCCGCGGCCATCCCCAGGAGTTCGTCGGCATTCCATGGGGCTCCTTCCGCAGTGACGATATCCGTAACCGCGGGCTGACCCTTCGTGATCGTGCCTGTCTTGTCGAGCACCACCAAATCGATCTTGCCCGCCCGTTCGAGCGCTTCGCTGCTGCGGAACAGTACCCCCATCTGCGCGCCCCGGCCCGTCCCGACCATTACGGCAGTCGGCGTGGCCAGCCCCATCGCGCACGGGCAGGCAATCACCAGCACCGCCACCATGTTGATAAGCGCGGTTGTAAAGAGGGAATTGACAAACTGGTGATCGGGAAACGCCGCCGGTACAATGAAATACCATACGGCAAACGTCAAAAGCGCAATCGCGATGACCGCGGGCACAAAGATGGCCGAGACCCGGTCTGCCAGTCTCTGGATCGGCGCCTTGCTGCCCTGCGCCTCTTCCACCAGCTTGATAATCTGCGCCAGCGCCGTTTCCCTGCCGACCTTCGTCGCCTCAAAGGTGAGGCGTCCCAGTTTGTTGAGAGTCGCACCGATCACCGAGTCGCCCTGCTTTTTTTCCACCGGCAGGGATTCACCCGTCAGCATTGCTTCGTCAACGGCGGAGCGCCCTTCGATAACAACGCCATCCACCGGTATTTTCTCGCCGGGTTTAACGATCACGACATCGCCTACCTGCACCTCGTCAATGGGCGTGTCAACCTCGCGCCCGTCGCGAATAACGTGGGCGGTTTTGGCCTGCAATCCCATCAGCTTCCTGATGGCCTCGGAGGTACGTCCCTTGGCGCGGGCTTCGAGAAATTTCCCCAAGCGAATCAGCGTGATTATGACCGCCGCGGTCTCAAAATAGACATGCCCGGGAATAACCCCCAGCGTAATAAAAATAGAGTAGATGTATGCCGTTGATGAACCCAGGGCGATGAGCACGTCCATGTTGGCGGAGCCGCCTCGAAGCGCCTTGTACGCGCCCGTGTAGTACTGCCAGCCCACGTAGAACTGCACCGGCGTCGCTGCCGCCCACATGGCGTAATGCGCCCAGAAGGCGTGCGCCCAGGGACCCGCCAGACCAAAGTCGCGCGCCATTGAAAACAAAAACAGCGGCAGGGTAAAGATCAAACCGGTGATCAGCAGACGGCTTTGTTCATTTAGCTCCCGTTCGCGCGCCTCGGCTTCGGCGTCCTCGGCCGAACCTCCCAGTTCGAGGGCTGTAAACCCCGCTTCCGCAACGGCCTTGCGGATTTCCGCCTGGCTGATCATCGTCGGCACGTACCGGAGGCGCGCCTTCTCGCTGGCAAAGCTCACTTGCGCCTCCAACACCCCCTCCAGGGCGGCCAAGGCCTTCTCAAGCCGGCGCGCGTCATTGTCGTCGGCAAGTCGCTTGATCGCCAGGTCGGCCTCCCCCGTTGCCACACCGTAACCAGCCCTCTCTACCCGGGCGATAATCTCCGGCACTGTAAGTTTCTCGGCGTCATACTCCACGGTCGCCCGCTCCGATGACAGATTCACCGCCGCCTTTTCGACGCCTTCGAGTTTCTTCAGGTTGCGTTCGACCGCCGCGACGCAATTGGCGCAGGTCATCCCCGTAATGGGGAGCAGCACGCGTTTCTCCTTTTCCATATCAATTCCTTGTTTGCGCCGCCGCATTGCGGATCGCGGCGGCGCTCTTGCGGACATCGCGATACAAACTTGCTCCGTGCCGCGAAAATGTTCCCCTTAGACGGCAAAAGCGCTGACGGGATAATTGATCTCGGCCAAGAGGGCCTTGAGCTTCTCTTCCGTCGCCGGGGCAGCGAAAGTAACGGTGACCTTCCGGGAATCCTTGTCGGCCTTGACCGACTGAACCCCCGGCAACTCAGCCAACTCCATCTCGATCGTATGCGTGCAGTGGCCGCAACTAATAGCAGGAACAACCCAGGTAACAGTATTCATAAAAAACTCCTTTCGATTTTTTGGCGCCGGCTCCCTGCCGGCGTTGAGTCTAAACCTTATTTGCCATGTCAAACACTTCGGTGATCTCTTTCAAAACGCGCTCACGCGCGCCAGCATCATCACCCCTGATCGCGGGAATGACGCAGGTGCTCAGGTGGTTTTCGAGAATCTGGGCACTGACCTTGTTCAGCGCCGCCCCCACCGCCTGAATCTGGCGGATGACTTCAATACAGTAGCTATCCTCCTCGACCATGCGGATAACGCCGCGCACATGGCCTTCGATTGTTTTGAGGCGGCGCAAGGCATTTTGATTTTTCATGATTACCCCATAAATATGGTTGATTTGCATGCATTTTCCAAGTACCCCTCCCACCGGGGGAGGCATAAGGATTATATGTATGCGCATTCGTTTGTCAAGAGGGAAAAGTGAAAAGTTTTACCTGCGAAGAGACAAGCGGGATTTTCAGACATGATTGCGCAGCATTAGCTCCAGGATGGGGATTATAGAAAAAAGATATCATAAACACACTTGAAGTTGCTACAGTTTGCTGAAGGACCTTGTAACTTATCGCAGGCGCACCACCATCAATGCCTCTCTCGCAGGCGGTGTGGCGAGCATGGCCGAATCCAGCCGCGGTTGAGGGAAATTTTATTTGCAGAACGGAAATCCGTCCCTGCCTTCTTGCGGCCCGCATGAGGTCGGGTCTTGATCCCCCTGACGCCCGTTTATCTTGACAGTTGTTTTATCGTTGTTATATTACATTTAAAATAATTACAAAGAATATCAGTTATTTACAAAACTCCGCAGCGGAAATGCGGAAAAGGAGACATGAATAGTGACTGAATTGTTAACCACATCGAAACGTCTTGCTGCAAGAACCGTTGATCCTGATTTGCTGTCGCTTCCCGGCGACAAGCTGCTCCAGCGCATTTTGGACAGCGATAACCCCGGAGAGCTTGTGCAGAGCCTGCCCGCCGAGGATCTTTTCTGGATCATCAAGCGAATCGGCGCAGAGGACTGCCTTGCCCTACTTGAAGTTGCGAGCGAAGAACAATGGCAGTATCTGGTTGATCTCGATGTCTGGCGCAAGGATCTGTTGTCCCCGGAAAAGGCCCTTGCCTGGCTGAAAATCCTTGCCGAAGCCAATCCGGAACAGCTTTCCGCCTGGCTCTTCGGGGAGGAGCAGACATTTCTGTCACTGCTCTTGTTCCGCATGGCCGAGGTGATCATCAAGGACGAGGATGATAACACGGACCTCCCGAACACCTGGTTTACGCTGGATGGACGGTTCTACATCAAGGCCTTTCACGAAGAGGACCAGGAGACGATCGAGGAGCTGCTTTCCCTTCTGGGAAAGAACGACCACGAAGAGTATCAGGAACTGCTCTTCAGTCTTGCCGCGCTCAGCCCCACCGAGGCGGAGGAGGAGTTGTACCGCCTGCGGAACAACCGCATCGCCGAGCATGGTTTTCTCCCGTTTGCAGAGGCGATTGCCGTTTACGCCCCGCTTGCCGTGTCTGCCCTCGACGCGGAAACGCTGCCGCTTGCGCCCGGCAAACTCTTTGACCAGAGCGAAAACGAGCTGATCCCCACGCTGCCGCTTTTACAGGTTGCCAAGGAGAGTCTGCTTTCCCTCTCTTTTTCCCGTATTTCCGATCCCCTGCTCTTTGACCGCATCTCTCTGGAATTCGCCGATCTTTCCAACCGGATTATCGCCGCCGGAAACTTCCCCGAGCTCTCCGATCCGGATGTTCTTGCCGCTTCCTGCAAACAGGCAGCAGGATACTTGAATATCGTTCTGGAGCGTCTCTGCGGCAAGGATAGCGCCGCAGCGGAAAATCTTTTGCGCAAACACTCCCTTTTGACGCTCTTTCGCACCGGATACGGTTTTGCGGTCGGCCTGCAACGGGACGCAAAACGGTGGTGGC
Organism: Syntrophales bacterium; assembly: GCA_023229765.1. Classification (NCBI taxonomy): domain Bacteria; kingdom Pseudomonadati; phylum Thermodesulfobacteriota; class Syntrophia; order Syntrophales; species Syntrophales bacterium. Next base: position 77,668 of record JALNYO010000006.1, read on the forward strand.
AGGAAAGCTGGTTCTTCGGCCAAGGCTGGAAAAACGAGTTCTGGGGAAGCCCCTGGGGCAACACTTTGGACGGCCTGCTTTTGGAGCGCCCCCGCTTTTTCGCTGGCGATAAAAATAACGAACCCTTCAAGGAATTTGTCAGTATAGAGGAGCTGGATGACGCCCGAGAGCAGCTCCGAATGATGCAGGCTCTCGACCGACTGCTCGCCCGCCTGTCGCCCGTCAGCCGCGATGATCAGTTCCGACTTGCCGAACGTAAGGACGTTCACTCCCTGCTGTTCACCCGCTGGGCGCACAAAATTCTGGACGGCGGCCAGTCGTTTGCCCCCCTTTCGCGCAGCGACGCCGGCCGGTTCTTCCACTCGCTTCGTCAAGGGGAAGAACACCCCCCGTATCGGATGCTGTCATATAAAAATTTGTTTATAAACGCTTTTTTGGAAGGAGCTCCCGATTTTGAACCAGATGCGGCAAACGCCCTGCGCGCGGCGCTGGAGCTGATCTGGGAGGAATTTTCTGAGGAATACAAAAATATCGCCGAAAACGACCTGGAAGGGCGCTACTCCCCGTTCCTGCTAATTGCCCTGTAGAACAGGGAAGACCAGTTGGAAAGGGAGGGGAATATCTCCCCGCCCTTTCCCTTCTGGTCCGCAAGAATTTCGGATGCTTTTTCAAAGGTAAAAAACGCCCCGACCACGCCTAATGCAAGCCTCGAAGTCATAAGCGTCATGACTTCCGGCAGACGTTCAGCGATTATAGAGCTTTTTCTGGTAAAACTTCTCGCGCATCTCCCAGACGGCAATCAAAAGTGCGGTAACAACCGGGCCGATGACGAATCCGGAAAAACCGAACAGGGCGATCCCGCCGAGCGTCGAAAGAAAGATTAAAAGCGGGTGCATCTCCACGTCCCGGCCAACCAGAATCGGGCGGAGCAGATTGTCCACCGTGCTGATCAGAAAAAAGCCGGCGGCGAGGATCAGGATTCCCTCCCAGACATTGTCCAGTAACAGCATGATGATGCCGGCCGGCGCCCAGATGATCGTGCAGCCGACAACAGGCACGATTGACATGACGACCATCAGCGCGCCCCAGATAAACGCCCCCTTTACCCCGGCGATCAAAAAGATAACCGCCCCGATTGCCCCCTGGATGCCGCCGATGATCAGCGTCGCCTTCAGCGTCGAGCGGGCCGTAGCAATAAACTGCTTGAAGAGGAAATTCTGCTGTTCCTCATCGCCAGGCAGGATTTTTGCCGCCATAGACATAAACCTCTCTCCATCCCGCAGGAAAAAAAAGAGGGTGTAGAGCATGATGCCGAACTGGACCAGCGTGCCGAGGGTGTTTTGCGTGATACTCGTCAGATGGATCACAAGATAATTCGCCAGTGATCGCACCGCGTCAGTCGCCTTGGCAAGCACCATCTCCCGGTTTACGCCGGCCAGCCGGGCGAAGTAGTTGTCCGTAAATGCGTCGATAATCCGCTGAAAACCGGCGTTGATGCTGTTTTCTCCGGGCTTCGCCATCTGATACAGGGCCGCGGATTCATCAAAAATCATCACCCCCAGCCCCGCCAGCGGAACCAGCAGGACAAACACAATGGCAATAAAGAGCAGCGATAGACTCAGGGTTGGGCGCCCAAGCCGGTTGTTTATCCGGAAGTACAAAGGGCGGGCAATGCCGGCGATGACAGCGGCCCAGAATATCGGGAAGAAAAAGGGTTTCAGCAGCCAGAAAAAAAGGAGCGTCACAAACCACAACAGGATCAAAAAGGGAATATTACTATTTTTTTTGGGTTCCATCTTTTTTCGCCTCCTGCGGCAAAAAGCATTGATCTTCTCAGCTTTCGCCTCCTGCGGCAAAAAGCATTGATATTCTCAGCGTTGCAAGAGCAGCCCCCTTGCCGGCTGTCTTCCCCTTACCATTAAAACAGCTTGATTTTCTACCTGCTTCCGGCGAAGATAGCAAACGATTTTTGAGGAGACCAGCCGATGCCGCTTAACGATTATAAAGAAAAAATACTGATCACCTGCCCGAAGGGAATCGCTCCGTGGCTGGCCGGGGAAGTCCGCGCCCTCGGTTTTTCCGCTCTGAAGGAGGGTGAAGCATCCGTCGAGACGCAGGGTACGCTCGCCGACACTATGCGTCTCAATCTGCACCTGCGGACGGGGCATCGGGTTTTGTACCGGCTCAAAACCTTCCGCGCGAACAATCCCTTCGACCTCTACCGGGGGGTGCGGGGGATCTCTTGGGAGGATATCCTCTGGGATCGGGGAGAACACGCCTATCTGTGCGTCACCTCGACGGTGGACACCCCGTCCATTACCGACACCCGCTTCGTCAACCAGAAGACAAAAGACGCGATAGTGGATCGGATGCTGGAGAGGCGGGGCAGAAGACCCGATTCCGGACCGACGCGGGACAAGGCGGTCGTGCATGTCTTCTGGCGAGAGAACGACGTCGAGGTTTATCTCGATACCTCCGGCGAGCCGCTTTCCCGGCGGGGCTACCGCAAGATTCCGCTCGCGGCGCCGATGCGCGAAACCCTGGCCGCCGCGGTTATCGCCGCAACCGGCTGGGACAAAACAGGATTTTTTATAAATCCCATGTGCGGCAGCGGCACGCTCGCGATTGAGGCGGCGCTTCAGGCTGAGGGGATGGCGCCGGGATTGCTCCGGAGCAATTATGGGTTTCACCATCTGCGGGGGTTCGACCCAGTCGAGTGGCGGAAACTCCGTCTGCACGCGCGAGCCGCAAAACATCAAAGCAATGCCCGGATCGTCGCTGCGGATATCGATCCGGAGGCAATCGCCGCGGCGAGACAAAACGCCAAGACCGCCGGCGTGGAGCAGGCCATCGAATTCAACGTCTGCCCGCTTGCCGAGACGCCCGTCCCCGGCGGCGGCGTGATCGTCGTCAACCCGCCCTACGGGGAGAGAACCGGGGACATTGCAACGCTGGGAGGGCTGTACAAGGAAATTGGCGATTTCTTCAAGCAGCGCGGAAAGGGGTGCAGCGGCTTCATCTTCACCGGCAACCTGACTTTGGCCAAGAGCATCGGCCTACGGACAAAAAGGCGCATCCCCTTTTACAACGGTGCGATCGAATGCCGTCTCCTTGAATATCCCCTTTACTGAAAAAGGGATGGTTCTATTTTTCAGGCATTCCCGCAATTTCGACCCGGATAAGTATTTAACAATAAGCATCAAGGAGAGGAAAATGTCAAAAATCAATGTAGCGGTACACTGCTGTCCCAACGTTTATTTTTAATAGTGCCTTAACTTGTTAAAATTTATTTGTAATTAACGTAAAATGCCATTTATCGATTTGAAATTTATTTCCGGAGTGTGCCAGTATCTCTCATCAATGAATGAGGAGGCAGCACATGAATTCCGGGAAAACGATCTTTGCCCAGTTGATGGACTTTGTTCCCGCATACGAGTTCCGAAAATGCGTCGATCGATACAACGGCAATCACAAGGTGATCAGCTTTTCCTGCTGGGACCAGTACCTCTGCATGGCCTTCGCCCAGCTTACTTTTCGCGAAAGCCTGCGAGATATCCAGGTCTGTCTGCGGGCAACCCAGTCCAAACTTTATCACCTAGGCATTCGGGGAAAGGTCTCCCGCAATACTCTTGCCAATGCCAACCAGACCAGGAACTGGCTGATTTATGCCGACTTCGCTCAAATCCTCATCGCAAAAGCCAGAAAACTTTACGCCGCCGATTTTTTCGGCATCGAACTGGCTCAAGCGGTCTATGCCCTGGACTCTACGACCATCGACCTCTGTCTGGCCCTTTTCCCCTGGGCCGAGTTCCGGAAACGCAAAGGAGCAGTAAAACTCCATACCCTTCTGGATCTGCACGGGAACATTCCTACTGTGATCATCATAACCACGGGAAAAGTCCACGATGTAAATATCCTCGACCAATTGATCATCGAGCTTGGGGCTATCTATATCATGGATCGCGGCTATCTCGATTTTTCCCGTCTCTACAAAATCCATCAGGCATCGGCCTTTTTTGTCACTCGGGCGAAAGTAAACTTCAGCCGAACACGGCTCTACTCCAATCCCGTCGACAAATCAACTGGCGTCCAATGCGATCAGATTGTCGTCCTCAAAGGGCGCTACGCAAAAAAGGATTATCCGGAAAAACTTCGACGCATCCGCTACTTCGATTCAAAGAACAAGAAAACGTTTGTGTTTCTGACCAACAACTTCGTCCTGCCTGCCATTACGATTGCCGATCTTTATCGCTGCCGCTGGCAGGTGGAGTTGTTTTTCAAGTGGATCAAACAACATCTCCGGATCAAGGCTTTTTATGGTACCACCGAGAATGCCGTCAAGACCCAGGTCTGGATCGCCATCTCGATTTACGTTCTTGTGGCCATCGTAAAGAAAACCTTGAAGCTGGACCAAAGTCTCTACACAATTCTACAGATTCTGAGTGTAACTCTTTTCGAGAAAACGCCAATTTATCAAGCACTTTCAAATGTCATCTACACAAACCAAGAGGACTATCCCAGCAACCAATTGAATCTATTCGATTAACGTTGGGACAGCAGTGGTAGCGGTAGTAAAAAGCAAGTCGGCGTTATCTAATAGTGATTATTTACAGAAATGGGGGGGGTAATTATGATATCGGTTGTGGTCCCAGCAAAATTGATGGTTTTATCGGAATCGATGTCAGAAAATTGCCAAAAGTAGACATCATTCATGATCTGAACATTTTCCCTTGGCCAATTCAAAGAGAATCAGTAAGCCTGCTAATTGCAAGTCATGTTATAGAGCATGTTGACAGCGTAATTTCAAAGATATTGCATATAGACAATGATCTTGGATTCTTAATTGGAAAACTAAATTTCGAAGCTTATGAAAAATATTGGCGCCACTTATTTCCAGCGTGGCAAGTTATCGTAGAGCTTGAGAAACAGTAACAATATTATTACGGTAGGATTGGGCACGGGTTCATATTTTACCATTCCCGATTCTATCCAAAGGGAATTTCGGCTTGACGTGTATTAACATATTTGTTAAGTTATAAGCTATGACATGGGTGATCGAATATTACAGCGAGCATGTACGGTCAGCCGTTGATGGCTGGCCTCCCGGCATTCGAGCTTTCTATGCAAGGATCACGGAAAGGATGAAAATCCATGGGCCCAACCTGGGGATGCCCATGACCCGTTTCTTAGGAGGGGAGCTGTTCGAAATTCGGGCCACCGGCAGGGAGGGGATCGGACGCGCCTTTTTTTGTACAGTCAAGGAACGAAGAATCGTTATCCTTCATGCCTTCATAAAAAAGACGAACAAAACGCCACTTCACGAACTGGAAACAGGCAGGAAGCGATTGTTGGAGGTTAAGCATGAAAACACACGATGAAATGGTTGCCTATTGGATGAAAGACCCAAAATTCAAGGCCGAGTACGATGCCTTGGAGGAGGAATTCGCTCTTTTCGACGAGGTTCTCAAGGCCCGTAAACGCGCCGGCCTTACCCAGGTGGAAATTGCCGCCCGCATGGGGACGAAAGCGCCCGCCGTGGCCCGGATCGAGGCTGGAGGGGGTAGCAAACACCATTCTCCATCCATCGTCACGTTGCGCCGGTATGCCGAGGCTGTAGGGTGCAAACTCAAAATCGAGTTTGTGCCGAGATAGTTCCGCCACGAAAGAGACGTTTTTCCCCTTGGCACTACTCGCTTAGCTGGCTCCTCCGTTGGAGGCGCCGGGCAATCCATTATGCTTAATATCTCCGGGTGGATTGTGCTAAATCTTGCCCGTCTGAAAGGAGGCTCCGCAAAAATGATACCTGCTGCGATAACTCAGAAAATCCGGGATGTTGTTGGCGCCGAAAACGTACTCACTGCCGAGCTTGATCTTTTCGGCTACTCATACGATTCATCATTCGTCCCGCTTGTGCCTCTCAACAAACCGGAGCTGGTTGTCCGCCCTCTGACCACGGACGAGGTGTCGCGGGTCATGGCAATCGCCTCGGAACATGAAATCTTCGTAACGCCGCGGGGCGCCGCAAGCGGCCGCACCGGGGGCAGCATCCCGCTCAAGGGCGGCATTGCCCTTTCGCTGGACCGGATGAAACAAATCGTCGAGCTCGACGAACGCAACATGATGGTTACAGCCGAGGCCGGCGTCCGCACGGTTGACCTCTACGACTGCTGCGCCGCCAAGGGACTTTTCTATCCCCCCGATCCGGCCAGTTGGAAATTTTCGACGATCGGCGGCAATGTGGCGGAAAACTCCGGCGGTATGCGAGCCGTCAAGTACGGGGTGACAAAAAACTATGTGATGGGGCTCGAGGTGGTGCTGGCTGACGGCTCGATCCTGCATACCGGCGGCAAGATGATCAAAAATGTCACCGGGTACGATCTGACGAGCATCTTTGTCGGTTCCGAGGGAACTCTCGGCGTGATCACCCGGGTGCTGATGCGGCTGATTGCGATGCCGGAAAAACGGGGCACGCTGCAGGTCATGTTCGCCTCGCTCGACGACGGCTGCCGGATGATCCACGATATGCTGCAGGCGGGCATTGTCCCGGCCGCCTCGGAAATACTTGACAAAACCTGCCTGACAATCGCGGCCGAACGGCGGAACATGACGCTCCCCGCCGACGCTGCCGCCGCGGTCATCATCGAAATAGACGGAAATGATGATCCGTCTTTGGATTCACAGACAAACAAAATAAAGAACGTCGCCCAATCCTGCGGGGCGCTTTTGTTTCGCGCCGCCGGCTCGCAGCAGGAGGCAGACGAACTGTGGGCGATCCGCCGGGAGATCAGCTCGGCCATTTCCACCCTCGCCCCCGACCATTTCAGCGAGGACATCTCCGTTCCCCGCGACGCGTTTCCCGAGGTCGTGCGACTGATCAAAAAGATTGGGGAAAAACATGATCTGCTCATCGCGGTTTACGGCCACGCCGGCGACGGGAACCTTCATCCGTCGATCCTCTGCGACATTTCCCTGCCGGGTGTAAAGGAAAAGGTGCACCAGGCGATTGAAGAGATCTTCGCCGCGGCACTCAGCGTCGGCGGCACCCTTTCCGGGGAGCACGGCATCGGAATCACCAAGCAGCCGTACTTTGCCAATGCCGTAGGCGACATCGCCCTCAAAACGATGAAGGCTGTCAAGGCAGCGCTCGATCCAAAGGGTTTACTCAACCCCGGGAAAATATGGTGAAACACTCGTGACGGCGCTCCGTCACAAAGAAGGATCAAGGCAAGGGAGGGACGCGCTTAAGTCGCGTCCGCAGCGGCCGCCTAATAAATAAACCACTATAAATCATCAATTTATGCATGCATTTTTGAGTGAAAGATCAAGAAGAGGAGACAATGGAGAAAGAAGCCAATGGCACGCTCCTTGAGGCGGCGGCAAAAAGAATACACAGTTGTGACCGCTGCGGCTCTTGCCTGACGGTTTGCCCGCTCTTCGGGGTAAAGGAAATCGAAGCGACCGGGGCAAGGGGAAAAAATTCGCTTGTTCTCGCCCTTGCCCGGGGGGGATTAAAACCGACCAGGGCCTTGCAAAAGGCGGTCGATTTCTGTCTGTTGTGCCGGGCCTGTGTGGAAATCTGCCCGGCCAATGTTCCTACCGACGAGGCGATGGTTGATGTCCGCCAGCACCTGGTTGATCTGTTCGGCGGACCAAATCTGGAATACAGAATAGTCGGCGGCATCCTGAAGCGGCGGGGGGTTGTCTCGGCGGCGGCAAAAACCCTGGCGCTGCTGCGCCGCACCGGCCTCAATCGTCTCGTCCCGCACGGCATGGCGCCGGAGGAGTACACCCGCTCCCATTTTCTGGTTTCGTTCGCGGGACCCGCCGCCCTCGGCCGGAAGGTCCCTCCCTCCGACAAAACAGTGACTAAGGACACCCCCGTTTCCTATTTTCACGGCTGCGGCATGGAGATGATGTTCCCCGAAGCCGCCGCCCAAAGTCGGGAAATAATCGGAACCACCGCCCCCCTGGTTGAAAAAAAGAACGTCTGCTGCGGCCTGCCCCATCTCGCCCACGGCGAACGGCAGGATTTTCTCGCCCTTGCCCGTAAAAACATTAAAATCTTCGCTGACGCCGAGGTTGTCGTAACGGATTGCGCAAGCTGCGGCGCGACCCTTAAAAATTACGGCTCGTTCTTCACGAACGATCCGGAGATGAAGGAAAAGGCGGAAAGATTCAGCAAAAAGGTTATGGACCTGACCGAATATCTCGCGAAGGCTGGTTACACCCCACGCCAGAGGACAAACGCGGTTTTGACCTATCACGATCCCTGTCACCTGGCGCGCGGCCAGGGAATAACGAAAGAGCCGCGCGAGCTGCTCCGCAAAGCGGGGAATTTCGTCGAGATGAACGGGGCCAATGTCTGCTGCGGCGGCGCCGGCTCGTTTCATGTTGATCACCCCGACACAGCGGCCAAGATTCTGGCAAATAAACAAAAAAATATCGAAGCAACAGGCGCTTCTCTGGTCGTAACCGACTGCCCCGGCTGCCTGATTCAGCTTTCCAAGGCGGCTGAGGCCTCCGGCGGGATGTTCAAAGCCGTCCATATAAGCCAAGTGCTCTGAAGTCACAACGGGCGTATCTTCACAGATATTTATAATTTTTTGGCGTAATCGATCATGTGACCGACGCCAAATCCCATTTTGCTGAAGAAATCACGAAGCTGCATATCACGCTCGTCAATCGGTATCCGGAGCTCCCTGACCCCCAGTGATTTGTATTTTTCGATCAGCGCGTCGGCCAGTTTTTTCGCTAACCCCTTGCCCCAATGCTCGGGGGTTACCCCCATAATCAGGATAAGTCCTATCTCCGTCGGCGGCTCGCCGATGGAGGCCTTGCGGCTGATAATGAATCCCGCTACCTTGCCATTCATTTTCGCGACAAAGCTTGTCTCCAGCATCCCGGCGATGTCTCCGGTAATCATGTCCGCATAGCTGCTCGCGTTTTTCCCACGACCGATCCTGTCGATGGTCAGGATAGACTCCGTCGTCGCGTGGAGATAGGTAATCGCCTCCCCGATCCTCCTTATCTTCCTGTCAATCCCCAAAACGGCGTCAACGTCTTCGATAAGCATCTTCTGAACAATCACTTCGCTTTTCAAATCGTCCATACTGTGCACCTCCTTCGCAAAAGTTGACCGGTCAACACTTTAACCGCCGTGCTGTCTCCCTAATGGGCAGTTCGGCGAAATCATAAACGTCTGGACGAAAGAGAGAGGCCTTATGCCGCGATGTGTTTGGGAAGATTACGGTTTATTCATAGTAAAAAGCCGGCGCGTCTGTCAAGAAAATTTTCCCGGCGGAGGGTAAATGTTCAAGGAGGCGTGTTTGCAGAAAAGCCGCGGCAATAAATGGCTCTACATTCAGGGAGGCCTCCGGGCAGAGGAACTAACAAGTAGCTGCCGTAATTATGCTTTTGCCATCCGCCAGACCACCGAACCCCCGTCCGCAACATCCGCGAGGGAGTCAAATAACGAACATGCCCGGTTACGGCGCTCTTCGTAGTCGAGTCCTGGAAAAAGCGAGGAGGATTGGGCGGGGATGGAAAAGAAATCTTTCAGAAACTCGATATCCAGCGGCTGTACCCAACGGTAGTGGCTTACCGGCCCCTTATGTTCTGCCAGCGCCCGGCACGTCGCTTCGTAACTGGCGATCACCCGGAATTTGGGAGGGGTGTACCCGGTTCTCCGAAACGCCTCGTCCAGCAGATCCTCGTCCTGCGGGCCGACAAGCAGAGGATAGAAGGAAAAGGCCATTTCTCCTCCTGCTTTCAGACATTGAGCCGCTTCCCGGACGGCTTGAGCAACATCGGGAAAAACGAAAATGGAGGCATTGTAGAGTACATAGTCGAAGCGTTCCTCCCCCGCCGCTGTGCCGGGAGCCTCACCGTCGCCCACCACGAGACGGACATCTTCGAGATCGCCCAGTCGCTTTTGGCCAGCCTCAACCATTTTCGGCGACAGATCTATCCCCAGAACCCGGCATCCGTAACGTTCGCAAAGGACGCGCGCCGAAATGCCGCTACCGCAGCCCAAATCCAGAACCGCTGAACCGGGACGCACGCCGACCCAGTCAGCCAGTTGTCCCGCCATTTCCGCAAATAAGTGATGCTTGTCTTCAAAATCCTGGTAAATTGCAAAGCTTTGATCGAAATTGGCGGCGACGCTCTGTTTGACCTTGCGGCTGAAATCTGGGGACTTCATCGTTTTTCCTCCGGATATTTTATGGCAGTTGCTGTTTTGCGGACAACCGCCCGGTTAGACAAAGAAAAGATTTTGGATATCAGCTTCCTGTCTTCAGTCACAAGGGAAAAGTCACTTCGATAATTGAAGAATTCTATACGCTCCCCTTCCGACAAGGATGAAAACGATCGTTCCGACTGCCAGGTCAGGCAGTTTCGATCCTGTCAGATATACAATCACGCCCGCGGCAATAACGCCGAGGTTGGCAATTACATCCATCGACGTGAAGATCATGCTCGCCTGCATATGAGCGTCTTTACTCTTGGACTGCTGAAGCAGTTTAAGACAAATTGCATTGCCGGCCAGCGCGAGCAGCGAGATAATAATCATCAGGGAAAAATCGGGCATCTCTGTGCGCCCCCAGAAACGCCTGATAACCTCGGCAAACCCCAAAACGGCCAGCGCCAGTTGGAAATAACCTGCGGCTTTGGCAATATTTTTTTTCCGTGAGACCGCTTTCCCGACAGCAAACAGCGAAAGCGCATAGACAAGGCTGTCAGCCAGCATATCCAGACTGTCAGCAACAAGCCCCATGGAATCAGCGACAAAACCCGTGAGCATTTCCAGGATAAAAAAGAAAAAGTTGATGGCGAGGACTTGCCAGAGGATCCCTCTTTCCTGGCGGTGGCTCTCTTTTCGGTCCTGTATATCAATCTCTTCCGAGGAAACAAATTTGGTGTCAAGCTGGAGACTGCCGAGGGCCGTAAGGATGCTGTCATAGCTGCCCGCATGGCATACCTCCAACCTGCGGCCCGGTATATCAAACTGCAGGGATTGGATGTCAGTCAGACCAGCCAGTTTCATCCGTATCATCTGCTCTTCAGCCGGGCAGTCCATCCGGGATATGTTGAATGTCGTTTTCAGCATAATTTTTTCACCGCTCTTCTTTTTGTCTTAATCAACCACGCCGCAGCGCCGCCAGCGCCGTTGAGCGCTTCTGCGCCCCCATCCCAGAAATTCGAGCCACAGTTTTTTACCGGAACGGCGCCGCTCAAGCCGATTCAGTGCATACGCCAAAGCTGTCAGTTATTTCCTCATCCGGCGAGTCCATAACATCGTTTATATCAATAAGTCATCTGTTATTTATTGTAGTCAGTAAGGGAGTTTTTCAGCAGACTGTTAATGTTCCTTATTTTTTTCAACGCAATATCCCGCCGGATGTCGTTGAGCATAAGCAGCGATCTGTTGTTGAACTTGTAATCTTTCTCCGTTCGAAAGCGGCTGATAGCCGCGGCCGTAAGGCCAGCCATAGCCCCACCGATACCAGGTGGGGAAGTATGGGTGCCCGCCCGCGCGCACACCGAGGTACATGGTTTCCGCCAGTCGCTGGTCGTTGGTCCGCGCCAGCACGCAGTCGCGCAGGGTCGCGTCGGCCTGTTTACGTTCGTCGGCGCTCCCGCCTTGCCAGTAGGCGAGGTCATGGTTCTGGCAACAGTCGCACCACTTGTCCCGATCCTTGAATGTGCCGTCAGGGAAGAGACTGCAGCCGTCACTGGTAAAGGGGACAAGTTCCGCAGTGTGAGGAGGACGGTGAGCGGCGCACGATAACAATGTAAGGACTGTCAGCAGTGAGAACAATACCGCGAGAAGAGACCGGCGAGGAAGGGGCAAGATTGAGAACATGGCATGTTTCTTCCAAAGAAACGACGTTATGTTTAACGAAGCACAACCATTCAAGTAAAGCGAAGGTGCGCTTTCGAATGCAAAACAGCCTCTGAGGAGTTGGACCGTCAGAAGGAGCGCTGCCAGCGCAGGCCGATGAACTTGGGTCCGATAATCGGCGCCACAAAGGTCGCGTTTTTGGGCGTGACCGTGAGCAAGGCCACGCCATATGCCAACGCGCCGGAGGCAATGACATCGCGCCAGTGATGCTTGTCATTGTCAACTCGAACATAAGCGACGTATGCGGACGCCAGGTAAGCAGGCGCGCCCCACTTCCAGCCGTAGCGCTGGCCCAGGAAGGTCGCGCCGGACATCACGGCGGCCACGTGACCGGAGGGGAAACCATAGTCATTGCCATCAGGGCGTCTTCCCCAGCTGGTTTCGTTGAATCCGAGTCGGAGGGCGGACGTGAGAACCTGGTTCACTACGATGTTGCGCAGCCACTCTTTCTGTCCCTCGGTATCGTCCGTGAAGTAGGCGACAGCCAAGCCGGTCAGGGGAACAACGCCCGTCAAGATGTCAGCCGCCCAGATATCAGGTCCGTGTTCTTTCCCGGCCATAGCAGCGGTGGTGTGCAAACCAAGCGTCGCGACCATCAGGCACACAAGCAGGTATCTATTCATAATAATCTTCATGGTTGAAATGTCCTCCGAGTTTAAGGGCTTCCGGCGCTTTAGGCCGTCAGTGATCATACAGCAGTCCATGATTAAAAACTCGCGTTGGCGTGAGATGATCAGGACTATATAAATAACCGCAAATGACATGCCAATAGTAGAATAAAAAAACAAATAGATAATCACCGCTTGTCTATAATCTGTCAACCATCATTTTGTTACGTATAGCAGGAAGAAGTCCTTAAAAAATCCGTTTCAGGGTCTCAAGGTCCAGCCCATGGGCTTCGCACAAAACTCCCTCGACGCATCGACTGGATAAGGGGTTCTCTCAACGTCCACCAGCACAGTGAAACAAGTATCAAAACGCCGGAAAATATACCGGCTGCGGGGGAACTGGAATTCCGCGGAACCCCGGGGGATAGAAACATTCTCAAGCTGGGCCACAAGCTGATCACGGTCCTGGATCCGGACATGGCCGCGGATGGGCCTCCCCTCATTTTTGAGTCTTACCCTGAAGCGAATTTCCTGACCAGGGGTAGCAGGATCAGGATTCATCTCAAATTCTTCAACGTACAGGGGCAGCGGCCCACTCCCCTTATCGCTCAGTGTCCATCCCGAATTAGTTCTTTTCGCGCAAAACTCCCTCGATGCATCGATCGGACTCCGGGTGCGTTCGATATCCGCCTCCACGGTGAAGCAGTGGTCGGAACGGGAAAATCGATAAGAACTTTCGGGAAAACTGACTTGATTATCCCCCGGCCTGAGAGTAACATCCCCCTCGCTGATGATCTCGTTCTTGTCCTTAATGGCGAGCGTGACTCTTCCGGAATGACGGGAGCTATTTGCAACATTTACTTGGAAAACCACCCGCTGTCCCTGCCGAACAGGGTCCGGAGAGAACTCCAGCTGAAGAACTCTCAGGTCTTCGGGACGAATCCTCGACTCCTCTTTTCCGAAAACCCGCTCGAAGAGCTTGTCCGCTTGAGATTGAGCTTGAACCAGAGATGGAACTACGAAAAGACATCCGAGCAAAACAATCATCCCCCATTTTTTCATCACCTTTTCTCCTTTTTACCCTGTTAAAAAACTTTCATAGCCCTTTGTTAAGTCAACCCATTTCCCCGAAAAATGATAAGAACTCGCCCTTGGGTAAAATGATCAGGATCATGGAAATAGTAACAGCAAATTGTCTGCCAATAGCCGAAGGAAAATCAGAAGGTTGGTTTAATCCTTTAATAACGGATGGTTAGATTAATAGGAGAGCACAGCAGAAAAGTATGAAAAGATTCATTTGGCCTCAACATTTTGTGGAACCTCAATATATTGAGGGATACATGGAAGGGGAGCTGGACAGCCTAATCTGGTTCTTTTATCTCCGGTCGAACTATCCCGAGTGTATTGAATCTGACGACATCGTCATCGCTTGGCAAATCAGGCTTACTATTGCACTGACGCAAGCTGACGGATGTGCCATTGCTCAATCTGGGAAAAGCTTCTCAAATTCCCTGGGGCTTAGGATGCTTATGCCCTCATAATTCTTCAAGACCAATAAGTCTTCATCTCCGGTAACGACGTAGTCTGCAACAGCATCTCTGGCACAGGCCAGAATCAGGTCGTCATCCAAATCCCTGCAGATGGGCACAATCGAATCAGTCTGTCCGAGAATATCTTGCGCTGCCGCAGAAAGAATAGTCAGTGCTTCGGACATTTCATGAGGAGAGGCAGCAAATTTTTTCTTAAGGACACGCTTAAATTCATGAAGTATTTCATCGCATAAAATCATGTCGAAATCCCGCCTGCGTGCCCGGATAAGGAGCTTGACACAGATTCCCTCCGTGAGGAAGGCTGCGATAAGAACGTTCGTATCGAAAACTGCCTTCACGATACCGCCTTAAAGACATCCTCTTCAGTAACAACACCGGCAGCCTTAGCCTTGGGGGAGAGTTTCTTCCTTATATTGCGGAACTTCGTTTCCCACAGAAACAATCCCAATGATTCCTTTACAATGTCGCTCTTGTTCCTGCCCATTGCTTTGGCAATGGCTTCAAGTTCCGCAGCCATGTTATCCGGCAAGCTTACCGACAAGACGGTTCTCATATTTTTTACCTCCTGCACTACAATACACTACATACATGATTACATCAAGCAGATTTTTTTAGACATTGCAAGTAAGGCAAACCTGAATATCGATCATTCCGTCCTTTACAGACAGAACGGCTTCACAGGCTTTTTCCGGCAGGCTGAAGACGAGTTCCTCAATGCTGATCGTTCCGGCTTCCATCTGCGCCAGTAATTCTGTGGGGTCATGGTTGAAGACTGCGCGGCAGGAAGGCGGGGCCTGGCGGTCCGGCTCTGTCGTTTGGGCATCAATCAGTTTGGCAGCGTAGCCGAAGTAGCTGATGATGTCCGCGGCGACTCTTCCCAGCAGGGAATTGCCTGTTTCCTCAAAGAGAGACGCGACGAAATCCCGTTGCCCTCGGGTGAGGTCCTCGGAGGGGTGGGCTTCCAGCCAGGCGGCGAAGCGCTCAAAAAAACCCGCCGGCGACATTTCCAGTGGTTCCAGGATGATATCGAACCAGGGCACTGCCCGGCCTTGGTTGTAGAAAACATCGCAGCCCTGAGCGATTTGGGCGGCCAGCGCCATGTCCTCCCTGCTGAAGGTCGGCGAGGCGAGCACCTGATAGGGGCTGCCGGACTCGTGTTCCAAATGCAGAGCCGGTGCGGTTTCGGCCAGGCGGGTGCCCGGCAGTACGGCGAGGCAAAATATGTCTATGTGATTGGGAACGAGGGTCATGGCAAAATCAACGCTCGCGCGGAAGCCTTCCAGGGAGTCGCCGGGCAGACCGTAGATGAGGTCGAAGCCATAGGTGACGTCGGCCTTGTGCAGGAGAAGGATCTTGGCCTCGAAATCGGCTATATCGAGACTGCGGCCGATGTTTTGGAGCACCTTATCGTGAACGCTCTGCAGGCCGATCTGCAGGGAGCACCGGATGGTCGCAAAGAGCCGGGCCATTTCCCGGTCGATGAATTCGCTGCGAATCTCGAAGAAAAAGTGGATATCCGGAGCCTTCAAGGCGATCAGGCGCAGCACCTGCTTCGCCCGGGCCTTGTGGTAGTTGAAGGTGGGGTCCAGCACGAAGACCTCGCCGATACCGGCAGCGGCGAAGAGTTCCAGCTCGGCTTCCACCCGGTCCGGGGGAACCCGGCGAATGCCCAACCTGCCGCGGGACTCGAAGCAGAAATCGCAGGCGAAGGGGCAGCCGCGGGACAATTCCCAGAGCGCGCCGCTGTAGTCGGCCAGTTGGAGCGTGCCATCCAGAAACGGGGAGGGCAGGGTGGCAAGATCCTTGACGGGAATCGGTTTTGCGGAGGCCGCAATCTCCCGGGGCGTCGCGCCCGCGAGAAGGCGGCCCACGGTCTCGACGATAAGCTCTTCCCCTTCGCCGGCCAAAACAAAATCCAGCGCAGGATCGCTCCCGACGCCCACCGGATCCGCCGTAACCTCGGCCCCGCCGGCGAAGATTACAAGGCCCGGTTGGCGTTGTTTCAGAAGCGAGGCAACCTCCAGGCTCAGGCTGCGGTTCCAAACATACATCGAAAACCCTACATAATCAGGATTTGAGGCGAGGATTTGGTTTGCGCACTCGACAGCATTTTGATTTAAAAAGAGATTAACGATGCGGGTTTGGATCTTCCGCCCGAAAGATCTCCGCAGCATTGCGGCCAGCATTGCGGGACCCAGCGGCATGGCCCGGGAAGATGCTTTGATATGGATGGCCGCTAAAACCAGCTTCATTGTTTTGCCTCCTGACGTTTTCATGCGCATATCCGGCCCGTATGACCAGCTCACGGGCCTTGCCCCGGCAGACCCGGACGGCACTGGCCGCAGCCGTTGCACTTTCAAACATTCACACGGATGACGCGCAGTTTCAACCAGGTGGCGCAAATATCTGCATCGGCCTGCAATCTGTCGAAGTAACCCAGGACAAACTGCAAAACCTGGGCTGGGTCTTTATACGGAAAAGTAGTCATCATCATTTTTCTCTGGCACCTCGATTTATCCGCTTATTACGCCGTTCTCCCTGTGGCGGTGAACCAGATCATTTAATTCCTGCTGCATGTTCCTTCCTTCCGGTGGATGATATTTCCGGAGCCTTGCTATTTTGTCTCTTTCCGCAGGACTTTCTTGTCGATCTCCACCCGATTGGAAAAGACCTTGAAGCCGCCCACGATCAGCATGTCCTTGGTCCGGTCGACAATCCGCTCTCCTTTCCCCAAAGCAGGCCCCTTTTCCGTACTTCCCAAGTTGAAAAGGTATCATACCTTCAGGGTGGCTTGTGTTCACAAGTCCTTGCCGTGAGCTATATGGTGGCCACAACCATTACGGAAAGAAATCTTCAAAGAAGATATTCATTGGGGTGCGGATAAAACCTCCTATAACATGAAAATATTTATTGAATTAATAAGGACCTTATGATGCCAGAGAAGTGTGCAGAAAATCCACTACTGTATTTTCCGCACTTATCATAATCGCGATTTTTGAATTAGCGATTTTGTTGACAGTACCCCAGAATTACGCAAGTCATAACTATTTACTTAATAAGTCCAATCCTGTCTTCTTCTTAAATGGCACATTCTTTGGCGAAGGTTCGGCGGTTCTATCAATTTTATAATTTAAGATACGAATTTCAACTTCTCCTTGTTCGAGACGCCTTGGAGACTGATCCCATTGAACAAAGTTTCTAACATAGTGATTATTGAAAAATTGTAACGCTAACTTTGGCAAAATAGGTTCTTTAATCCTCATGGATGTGTAGCTTATAATCTCTCCTTTGTGATTTTTGTAAACAATAAACAGTTCGACATTTTTTATGGGATAGCTGTGTAGGTTTCTTATGGCAAAGTCTACCCGTGTTAAATCGCCATTATGTAAATCAGGCAAAACATCAAATACTTGAACTAACGTGTCGTCCTTCTGGAAAGTTTTTTCTTTAGAGGTTTTTGGCAAGGAAACGAGGTTTAGTTTGTTAGGCTTTAGGGATTTAAGATAATTGATTGGCATTGCGAAATTTAAGTTTTGGCCAAAAGTAAGGTATGCGGTTGCAATGCCAATAACTTTTCCTGCCGAGTCAAAGACAGGGCCGCCACTACTGCCCGGAGAAATTGGGGCTGTAATCTGAATGAACTTAATATCATCAACTTCCCTGACACCGCTTATTATACCTTTTGAAACAGTTCCTTCTAATCCCGCCGGATTTCCTATTGCAAGGATGTCTTCACCTATCGTAACAGTATCAGAATCACCGAAAGGCAATGGTTTGGTGAATTTTAACGAGGTTTTAGCAATAATTAAATCTAATTGTGGATCGTAATTGAGTATGTGAAGAATAGTCCCCGTTTCACCCTTGTTGTTTTTTATTATGGCTTTAGCACAGTCTGCGAGCACGTGGTGATTAGTTGCAATATCCCCATTTTCATTAACAAAAAACCCGGAACCAAGAGATAATGGCTGATTATTTACATCCAATGCAATAATAGTTACTACAGACTGAGAGTATTTCTCTACAATTTGGGAAGTTTTCATTTCTGCATGAGAAAGACTTGCAGTGGTTAATAATGCTACAAAAACCAGGAAGTATTTTTGAATTGTGTTAAGTTGTATTCCTTTCATATACCCTCCCTTCGCTTGTCCGAAACATAATGGGCTCTTCAGCCGCAACACATAGCTGCTTGGAGCAAGGTTACATTTTAACAGTCGTAATTCCAAAGTCTTTTTCCGTTCGCTCGATTTGGTAATATTCAACGGAATATCCAGCATTGTCTAAAAGTTGTTTTATTAGATTAATATCAGACTCGGCTGCATTCATCCCAAAACATACTTGTTTAAGATATTCTTTCGGGATGGGAAACGCCCCTTCCTTCCCACAAATTATCCGTACCTCTTTTTCATATCCCCATGCTTTTCCTTTTATAGATAGAACCTTTTCCACAAGCTCGTTTGAAAATTTTTTTGTATTTATTTTAGCCTTTTCAGGAGCCTTTTCTATGAGCCATTCTGTTAGTGGGTTTTCGCCATAATCGACTCGTATAATTGCACCTTCAATTGTTTTTGATGGTTCAAAAAAAGATTGAAATGGACTTTCATAAGTCAAACAAAGACCTTTGTGCCCGTTAGCATAATGCGACCAAAGCAGCGGCTCCTCTAAAACTGAAGAAAAAGAGCATATACCAACACTCTTAACAGCTTTTTGAATATTATCAAATAAGCCATTAGGCTTTGAGAGCTTTACAAGATTCTGTTTTTTCTTCCCTGATAAAAGAGAAATAGCATGCTCAACGGCCTTTCTAATATCAACTTGACAATCAAAAGGATCATTTAAACGGGTCGGTCGAGCACAATATATAGTCCCTCCAACGAGAGTATCTATTAAGTATTTATTTATACTCCTGAATTTGAATAAAGTGATTTTTTCCATAAAATTTTAAACAGTTATCTTTTATATTTATAAAATGAAATACTATCCAAATTTCTATGTCAACCGGAAGGGTTGAAAATTCCCTCTTTCAGTAGTCAAGAACGAATACCATCTGCAAGATTCAACATCAACAAAAATCATTGGATACTCTCTTGCAGGAAGAAGGCCACACTTCAATACTTCCAGCTTTTCTATACAAAAATTACCCTTGTTTGCGAAGAATGACCTGTTGAGAACGTGCCGGTCTGCGCCGGGCTTGAGCCCTGCATACCATCCCGGATTCCTGTATCAACTTCAGGTACAGGGGTTGCTCTCTATAAGCGAAGCAAATACCTCCAGGCGGCCAGCGCTCCGGGCGCCTCCCGCTCCTGTCCGGGCGCGTACCCGTGAAAAAGAAGCCGCCCCTCCGCTTCCGGCCATTGGGTGGTCCAGTGAAAAATAAACTATCTAGCGTGTCTATCTTTATATGATGATTGCTGAGAACGCAGCATCATTTATTCCGGTTCGAAATCAGGCATTTTCTTCAAGGGAGACGTTTTACTGCTTTCAGGAAGGACCCCGGAAAAATCAGCGCAACCGGAACCCCATAACTTTTTTTGCATTATGG
The DNA here is from genome assembly GCA_023229765.1 of Syntrophales bacterium. Lineage (NCBI taxonomy): Bacteria > Pseudomonadati > Thermodesulfobacteriota > Syntrophia > Syntrophales > Syntrophales bacterium. Next base: position 97,267 of record JALNYO010000006.1, read on the forward strand.
GGAATCGGCTGACAAGGGAACACAGCGGAATAGCGGTCAGGGTGCGCGCCTGGTTATGTGCGGCTCTTCCACTGACGTGGATCCCTGCTGCCATGCATTACTGCGACAACAACAATTCCGTCGCTTTCTACCCGATAATAAACTCCAAACGGAAAGCGATGAATCAGGGCACGCCGTATATTTCTGTGCACAACGGGGAACATTAGAGGTGTCTCTGAAATCACTGAGAAAACGGAGAGCACCTCGTCAAGGAACTGATTACCCATCCCATCCCGTTGCTCCTCATACCAAACCGCCGCATCAGCTAAATCTTGCTCTGATTCCGGTCGGAGACGAAGATCGATGGTCATAGTTTGCGCCTGATATCAGCCACAACCTCCGTACCTAATCGACCGCGATTCCCATCAGCTTCATAAGCGTCTATACGTCGATCGAGTTCCTCCCTTTGTCTGGATGTAACCCCCAGAGACTTTTGTTCGGCGGCGATGCTGTCCCAGAGATCTTCCACTATCCTGATCCGTTCTTCAACAGGTAACTCCTGCATTTCGGTGTTCATCTTTAACGCCTCCCCAATAGCCAACGTATTAGTATGGAATATTTTCAACTGCCCTCATGTATGCTTACTATCACGATTTGCATTCGAAGGCCACACTTCAATACTCCCAGCATTTCTATACAATAATTGCCCTTGCTTGCGAAGAATGACCTGTTGAGAATGTGCCGGTCGGCGCCGGGTTTGAGCCCTGCGTACCATCCCGGATTCCGGTATCCACTTCATGTGCAGGGTTTGCTCTCTATAAGCGAAGCAAATACCTCCAGGCGGCCAGCGCTCCGGGCGCCTCCCGCTCCTGTCCGGGCGCGTACTCGTGAAAGAGAAGCCGCCCCTCCGCTGCCGGCCATTGGGCGACACCAAACGCCATGGCGGCCTTCTCCCGCCGGAATGTTTCAGCATCAGCCAGATTCCAACAGGTATTGACGAACATTTTTCCCTCTCCGTCGCACAAATCAACCTCGCTGCCGTTGGCATAATAGAAAAGATCCTTGCGGCTGCGCCGGTTCTCCAGGAATACCACTGTCTCCAGTTTGTGACCCAGATCACGGTTCGGAAACGGCTGATAGGCGGCAATCAGTCCCGTGTCAATCACATGCAGCTTCTTGGGATTGTGCTCCTGCTTCCGGAGCGAGGCTTCCCGTTTCGGCTGCAGAAACATCAGAAAGGCATCCTCCAGATAGCCGAGATAGTCAAAGAGGGTGTTCTTGGAAACGGTATACCCCAGAGATGCGAAGTCCCTGTGCAGTTTGCTCACGTTCAGGAGCGAACCGGTATTGCGGAAGCAGTGCCGCAACAGATCGCGCATCAGCTTCTCGTTGCGCACCCCATATCGTTCCACCACGTCCCGGTAGAGCATCAGAGACGAATACTCCTCCAGAATCAACGGCCGCAACGCCTCATCGGCCAGCACGATCTCCGGAAAGCCGCCGCAGGACAGATACGACTCCAGTTCATAACGAAGGCGGCTCTCATTGTCGGCGCTGTGCGGCACGACCTCGATCTCCCGGAACATCAGATATTCACGGAAAGAGAGCGGAAACACTTCCAGGGTAATGCTGCGGCCCCGCAAAGCCGCGGCCAGGTCGCGCGTTAGCAACTGCGAAGAGGCTCCGGTGATGAACACCTCCAAGTCTTCCGTGTCGCAGAGGCGGCGTATCCACCGCTCCCAGCCGGTCACGTTTTGTACCTCATCCAGAAAAAGATACTTGTGCTGCCCTACCATCTCCGGGAACAGCTCGTGCCATGAACGCAGGATCAGATCCAGTTCTTCCGCCTGAATGGGATGCAGCCGGTCATCCTCGAAATTCAGATATATGATCCGACGACGATCAACCCCTTGCAATGCCAGCCTCTGGATGGCATCAAAGAACAGAAACGTCTTGCCGGACCGCCTGACGCCGGCCAGACCGACAACTTTGCCGGTGCCGGTGGGGATAACCAGTTCCCGTGGTTTGCAGGCCGGCAAAACCCTTTCGACGAATTGACGGATGACGTATTTTAAGTTGTCGCTGATCATAGGTTCAACATGGTATATGTCATCCCTGTTAGCAAGGACAATTATTGCCACTCTTTTGATCTATCCCGTTGAGATACATCAAAACGACGAAAGTCTCGTCTTTCAAAGCGTGCTATATTGGGCCTCTTTCCGCAGGTTCTTCTTGTCGATCTTGCCCACGAAGGAGATTTTATTATCGGGTTGAGCCGACGGCGAAATGTTTTTCCATGCCTGAAAACTTCGCTTTATGGACATTCTGCGGTAAGCTTGTTGAGTTCACCGGCCATGCCGCAATCTGCCAGCGCCGCTTTTGTCGGCAGGCCGCTTTCGGGATCTATTTTCATCAGCTCATAGAAACGCGCCTTCATCTTTTCCAGATCAAAACGGGCGCCATCCGCCTCGCCGCCGCTTCCCGGCGCCCGCATCCGCGGGGTTAAATCATCGTCCTTCCCGCTCAAACCGTAGCGGCAGTTGATCAGCCGCTTCAGGTAGAAAACCCGCCGACCCGCATTCAGGAATTCTTCGGCATCCCACTCATAGCCGGCAACGGTCTTGAAAAGGGCCAGCCAATCCGGAATTGTCACCTCGGCATCGGCAAACTGGCAGAAGCAGGCGCTGTTTTCGATCGCCCCGAGCGCCACGGAAACCGCAGCCGCTTCCGGCTTGTTTTCCTCCGACTGCGGCTCCAGGATGTAATCGAAGCCGATCTCCGGATAGTAGCGGGCGCCCATTTCCACAAACAGCATTGGGTCGGCGACATGACACGCCCCCCGGGCGCCCACCGCGTAGGTCAGCGCCATCCCGTAACCGCCCCCCCGGGGGTCATGCATCGGCGCCTCGAGCCCCTTGCTCTGCGCGGTGTAAGCGAGCCCCCTGCCCAATCTTCCGGCCGCCGCCCGGCTTCCTTCCGCCAATAGGGCGCCCAATTTTTCTTCTTTTTTGACAATGGCCGGCAACAAAATATCAATCACCGTCGCCATATCTCCCCAGTGCAGCTCCAGCCCGCCTGTGTCCTCCCGGGTAAGATCGCCCTTTTCAAAGGCCTCCATCGCCCAGGCGATCGTCGCCCCGCAGGAGATCGTATCCAACCCGAAATCATTGCAGAGCCGCCCGGCCTTGCAGGTCGCGGCCAAATCCAGCGACCCCAGCAGCGCGCCGAAGGCGACGATTGTCTCGTATTCCGGCCCTCCTCCTTCGGGCACTGCAAACGGCCCCTCCTTCACCTCGACGATCCGCTTGCAGGCAATCCCGCAGTACATGCAGCCGGTGCGCCGCGTCAGATATTTCTCCGTCAGGGTGGTTCCGTTAAGCGCTTCCGCTGCCTCCTCCCAGAAATTGGAAGTCCAGTTTTTTACCGGGACATCACCGCTGTAAACGCCGCCGATCAGATTCGCCGCGGTGCCGTTTTCGCGCAGAACGTTCGAGGCCAGCGCCTCATTGATCCGCCCGTTCAGATCCCCGCGGAGATTTTCAAAACCTTCCGCATCGGCCAGCGCCATCTCTTTTTTATGCGCCTTAACGACAAGCGCCTTGAGGTTCTTGGCGCCCATCAGCGCCCCGAACCCCACCCGGCCGGCCGCGTTGTGCCCATCATGAATGATATTGGCTAATTTCATGCCGTTTTCCCCGGCCGGGCCAATCGTCATCGTCCGGCTTCCCTTGCCGAAACGTTCCTTGAGCAGTCTGGTCGCCTCCTCCGTGCCGAGGCCCCAATATTCAGAAGCCGGCAGCAGCGCAACACGGTTGTCTTCGATATGGATCAGGGAGGGCTCTGCCGACCGGCCGGTAATGACCAGTCCGTTGAAGCCGCAGTAGCGCAGCTCTGGCGCGAAATAACCGCCGCAGGAGGAATCTCCCCAGTGTCCGGTGAGGGGCGAGCAGCCGGCGACGCTGCCGCGGCTGGCGCCGGACAGTTTCAACCCGGCAAAAGGGCCGTTCATAAAGATCAGCATCGCCTCCGGATCCAGCGGATCCAGATCGAACCGTCCCCGCTCCTGGAAAATTTTGGCCGCCAGTCCGCTGCCGCCGATGTAGAGACGATACCACTCCTCGGGCAGCGGTTCTATTTCAATCAGACCTGTGCTGAGATTGATGTTGATGATCTTCCCGGTATTTCCGTTCATCGCTCTCCCCCTTTATTTGACGAGCTTGTCTTCCATCCCCAGCTCTTTCAAGACCTGCTCGTAGATAACGGCAACCTTTTTGAGCTTCGGGGCCAGCTTCAAGAGCCCGGTCGCAGAACCCTTCACCCGGATCTTTTTGCGGGTGATCGCCATAACCGGATTGAGCTTGTTTAGCCAGGACAGATGGGCGTCATCCGCGGAGAGACTCATGATCAAATCCGGCGCGCCCGGAGGATCGCCGGCGCCGAATTCGTACTTGCCGTTGCGGGTGTCAACCCAGATCGCGCAGCCCGGTCCGCTTTCAGAATAATCGAACAGGATGAGCTGATTGACCTTTTTCATCGACTCTCCCAGCTCCGGATCATTGGCCACTCCTGCGAAAAGCTTCGTGATTGCGGTTACCGCCTCTTGTGAATCCTTCCAGTATAGCATGATTTTTCTCCTTTCTAATGAGCCTGTTGATAGAGGGTTATAATGTCTTCTTCCTCAACATACCGCGGATTGTAGCCGATCTGCCCATCGGCGGCGGCCAGCTCCACCAGCGGCTGCAGGGCATCCCGGTCCGTCGGAACGGCGAAATCCTTCAGCGTCTCGGTCAAGCCGATCGTCGCCAGCAACTGCTTCACCGCGGCGACGGCTGCTTCGGCGGCTGTCCGCGGGTCCATCTGCCCGACCTCGATCCCCATCGCGTCGGCAATCATCCGGAATTTTTCGCTTCTTTCATCAATAATGTTGAAGGTCATGACGTGCGGCAGCATGATCGCGTTGGCCAGACCATGCGGGATTCCATAAAGGGCGCCGAGGGCATGGGCCAGGGCGTGCACCGCCCCGGTCATCGTGTTTCCGAACCCCATTGCCGCCATCGTGCTGGCAAGCATCACATTGCCTCGGGCTTCGCTGTTTTCCGGTTCGCGCACCACCACCGGCAGATATTTGAAGATCAAGCGGATCGCGTGCAGCGAAAGTGCGTCGACAATCGGTTCCGCGCCGGTGGAGAGCGCCGCTTCTATCGCATGGGTCAGCGCATCCATCCCGGTAAACGCGGTTATTTTGGGGGGAAGTTTGAAGGTCAGCTCCGGATCAAGCATCGCGAGATCGGCGTTGCAGTAAGGATGTGTGACCGAAAGCTTCGCCTTCGCTTTGGTATCGAGGACAACCATCGCGCTGGTGATTTCGCAGCCGGTTCCCGCCGTCGTGGGAAAGGCGATATGGGGCGCAAGCGGCTTTGCCCCTTCCCACAGCCCCGCCTGATCGGCAAGGGGTTGAAAGTCCTGATCGCCGCTGCCGATCATGATGTTCACCGCCTTGGCGGTGTCCATGACGCTCCCGCCGCCGACGGCAATCAGACAATCGGCTTTGACACTGCGGTAAAATGCCGCCCCGGCGTTGATTACCTCGATCCGGGCATCCTGAAGGACGCCGTCAAAAACGCCGGCCAGCTCCAGAACGGAATTTTTCACCTCGGAGATGACCATCTCCGCGACGCCGGCATTGACGAGCCCACGGTCGGTGAAGAGGGCGACTCTCGTTCCGCCCAGTTGCGACATCTCAAAGCCGATCTCCTTGCGAACGCCCGGCGCGTACAGGATCCGCGGCCGGTTTACCCAGGTAAAAAAAGGTTCAAAGGCAATTTCCGGATATTTCATCTTTCACCTCCATCAGTATAAACCACCATGCCCGTGTCGGGCACAACGAAGCATGAAAATCCCCCCATCCCCCCTTTGGCAAAGGGGGGGATGGGGGATTTTCATACAAACTTACGGTCGGTTTCCTCGGATATTATTCTCTTCTTCCCTTATCAGCTTGAAGATTTTATTTTTTATTTTACCGTAGGCCGGGAATGGGCGGAAAGATCGGCCTTTCTGAGGCGGATGCTTCCCGGCGTAATCTCCACCAGCTCGTCTTCGGCGATAAACTCGATGCACACATCGAGCGACATGAGCCGAGCCGGGCGCAGGATTACCGTCTGATCTGAAGTCGAAGCCCTCATGTTGGTCAGCTTTTTCTCCTTGACGATGTTGACGTCAATATCCACCGTGCGGTTGCGCTCCCCGACAACCATCCCGGCATAAACCTCCGTGCCGGGGGAAATAATCAGCTCGCCGCGATCGGCCATCGCATGGCAGGCATAGGCGGTCGTTTTCCCCGGGCGGTCAGCGACAAGCGCGCCGGTCAGCCGCTGGGGGATGGGCCCGGCCCACGGCTCGTAGCCTTCAAGCAGCGTGTTCATTACCCCGGAGCCTTTCGTGTCCGTCAGAAAATGGCTTCTGAAACCGATCAATCCGCGCGACGGGACGATGAATTCGAGGTTCACCCGCCCGCTGCCCTTATTGACGAGACTGACCATCCGCCCCTTGCGCGCCGCCAGTTTCTCGGACAGCACCCCGATGAACTCCTCCGGGACATCGATAAACACCCTTTCCACCGGCTCGAACTCCTTGCCGCCCTGCATTTTGGTGATAACGCGAGGCTTCGAGACCATGAACTCATACCCTTCCCGGCGCATGGTCTCGATGATGATCGCCATCTGCAGCTCCCCTCGCCCGCAAACCTCGAAGGCGTCTGCCCGTTCCGTCGGCTTGATCCGGATCGCCACGTTCCGCAGGGTTTCTCGCTCCAGCCTGTCCTTAATATGGCGGGAGGTGAGGAATTTCCCCTCCCGACCGGCCATCGGCCCGTTGTTGACAAAAAATAGCATCGACACCGTCGGCTCATCAACGTTAATTCGCGGCAGGGGCTGGGGGTTTTCCAGCGAGGAAATCGTGTCGCCGATATTCAGATTCTCCACCCCGGCAAAAGCGGCGATATCGCCGGCCTCTATTTTTTCGACGGCCACCTTCTTCATGCCGACAAACGTATAAAGGGCTGAAAATTTAACAGCTTGTGTTGCGCCATTTTCACCGCAGAGGGTATAAGCCTGACGGAGTTCCAGAACACCGTTCATCAGCCTTCCCACGGCCAACTGCCCGACGTAGGAGTCGTAATCCAGATTCGTCACCAGAAACTGCGGAACCGCCGTGTCGTCCGCCTCCGGCCCGGGGATGGACTTCACTATCGCCTGAAACAGCGGGGTCATATCAGTAGAATCATCCCCCAATTTGACGTGGGCGACGCCCTTTTTGGCGTTTGTGTAGAGAATCGGAAACTCAATCTGCTTTTCCGTGGCGTCGAGATCGATGAAAAGGTCGTAAACCTCATTGATCACCTCCTCGATTCGCGCATCCGGGCGGTCTATCTTGTTGATGATCAGAATGATCGGAAGCCCGCGCGCAAGGGCCTTTTTCAGCACAAAGCGGGTCTGGGGAAGCGGCCCTTCGCTCGCGTCAACGAGGAGAATCGCCCCGTCCACCATGTTGAGACTCCGCTCCACCTCGCCGCCGAAATCGGCATGGCCGGGCGTATCAACAACATTTATCTTCACATCCTTGTAAAGAATCGCCGTGTTTTTGGCCATGATAGTGATTCCCCGCTCTTTTTCGAGCTCCATGGAATCCATGACGCGCTCCTCGATGACCTGATTCTCGCGGAACGTGCCGGTCTGCCTTAAAAGCCCATCCACAAGCGTTGTCTTGCCGTGGTCAACATGGGATATGATAGCAATATTGCGTATTTTTTCTTTTCTCATTTTCTTTCTTTCAATCCTTCCTTTATGTATGTTCCTTATTTATAAATTGTCTATTGCTGCGCGGCTGATTGCCCTTCCCCGGAGGAACTGCGCCGGGGTTTTCTCGTCCTCGGCCGTTTTTTGCCTGCGCCGCCATTCGGCGCCACCGCCGCGGGTATCGCCGCGCTTATGGACGGCGACTGAGGCGCCATGTGCAGCGTCTTGTTATAGTAATCATCCAGAAGCATCGCGATCAGAGGGGAATCTTCCTCCGCTTCGGAAAGGGTCCTGCCCAGTGAAATGAAGCGCCGCATTCTTTCCCGCTCGAGGTTGTCGCGCGACCGGAGATCGGCTTCCAGCCCGGCGATGACCCGCTGGGCGACGATCTCCGCGACATCTTCTTCCTCGGGGAGTTTTCTTTCCTCCATATCCGTTATGTTGAAACTGCGAGCAATTGCCTTAAGCGCGAACTGCTCCATCCCGGCCGCAAGCGTAATCGCGGTGCCGCTTGCCCCCACCCTGCCGGTTCTTCCCGCCCGGTGGATATAAAGTTCCGGATCCTCCGGCGGTTCATATTGAAAAACATGGGAAAGGTCGGGGATGTCAATGCCCCGGGCGGCCACGTCAGTTGCTACCAGAAAACGCAGTTCCCCCTTGCGGAGCCGCTCCATGACCTTTTCCCGGGCCCCCTGGGAAAGATCGGAGCTCAGTTCGTCGGCATCGTAACCAAAGCGCTTCAGCACCACGGTGACAAAATGGACCGTCGAGCGCATATTGCAAAAGATGATTGCCGAGATCGGGTTTTCCATCTCGATGATTCTGATCAGCGCCCGTTCCTTCTGCACGCCCTGAACAATATAGAAAAGGTGTGACGTATTGGCTACATGAATGTGGTCGCGGCTCAGGCTGAGGAAATCCGCCTTGCCGAGAAACTCCTCGGCCAACCGGATGATAAACGGCGAAAAGGTTGCGGAAAACATGCACCCGTTGAGGGGGTGTTTGGGAAGAAACTGCTGGATCCTCTTCATGTCGGGATAAAAGCCCATAGAAAGCATCCGATCCGCCTCGTCAAAGACGAAAATGCTCAATTTATCAAGCGTCAGGGCGCCCTTGAGAAGATGATCAAGAATGCGCCCCGGCGTTCCGACAACAAGCTGCGCGCCGGCGCGTATGCCCTCAAGCTGGGGTTCGTATTTGACGCCGCCATAAACGACGACTGTTCTGAGTTCGCTCCCCCCGGTTAAAAGCTCCGCCTCCCGGGAAACCTGCAGGGCAAGCTCCCGCGTCGGCACCAGCACCAGCGCCTGACACGCCTTTTTCTGCGGATTTATTCTCTCGATGATTGGCAGCAGAAAGGCGCCAGTCTTGCCGCTCCCGGTCTGCGACTGCACCATCAGATTCCGACCGGCCATGATATAGGGAATCGCCTGGGACTGAACCGGAAGCAGTCCCGTCCAGCCGGCCATCGCGCATGCCTTTTGGAGGCGCGGCGAAAGGTCGGAAAGGGCAAACGCATTCAGCGGATTTTCAGGCTGTTCTTCATCGCCATTGCGCGCCGGCTGTTCCAACTCCATTGTTTGACTATTTGCTGTCTGATTTTGCTCCTCTTGATAATCCTCTGCCATCTCTCACCCTCTGTCTGCACGGACGTAATTAATCTCTTTATCCCTGTTCGTTAACCTCAAAATTCCCTTGGCCCGCGGCGCATAATCAGCCGAACCGCTTGGCAGATATACGCCGGCAGAGGGGTATTGTCAAGTAATTTACTCCCTAAGTTGCGAATATCTGTATAATTTAGACAGTAAACCAGCCTTGTCCGCAGCGGGCGGACTGTAAATGTTAGTTTTAATGGATTCATGCCTTCCATTTTTATACCAATTCACGAAATAGCCGCTTTATGCTATAAGACTTAAGAAATTATGAAAAAGGAGAAAACCACAAAATATGCCAATTTATGAATTTTACTGTGAAAACTGCAACACCGTCTTTAATTTTTTCTCCCGGGGCGTAAACACGCAGGCAACCCCCGTCTGCCCGCGCTGCCAGGGTCCTCTGAAACGGCAACTGTCTCTCTTCGCAAAGGTATCCAGGGGCAAGGAAGAATCCCTTGGCGAGGAAATGCCGCAACTCGACGAGGCGAAGATGGAAAAGGCGATGGCGATGCTGGCCGGCGAGGCTGAGAAAATGGACGAAAACGATCCGCGCCAGGCGGCGCAGTTGATGAGGAAGCTGAGCGAAGCCGCGGGAATCTCCTTCGGCGACGGAATGGAAGATGCCCTGAACCGCCTGGAGCGGGGTGAGGACCCGGACCGCATCGAAGAGGAGATGGGCTCGCTCCTCGATGCGGAAGAGCCTGTCTTGCTCAATAAAAAGGGGAGCGGCAGAAAAAGGCCCGCTCCCCGTGTTGACGAAACCCTGTACGACCTTTGATTAGCGCCGAAAATGGACAGAGACGCATGGACAGTAAAAAACCCTTGCGCCTCTGTTAACAAAAAAACCTTCATGCCCGTGGGGCAAAACGAAGCATGAAAATCCCCCCTTGCCCCCCTTTGGCAAAGAGGGGATGGGGTAGGATTTTCATATAAACGCATGCATGCAGATAGAGCAACCGCTGATTATTTCCGGTTTTCCGGACGAAGCGCGCGGACAGCGGCGCCCGCCTGCCACATCTCGCTGTTTTTCATCGCCTCCAGTTCGGCGTCCAGTTTTTCCCGATAATCAGGGGCGCTGTTTGCCGAAAGGACAATGCGCGTTTCCTCACCGGAACGAACGCTTTCATATAGCTTTTCGAACGTCGGGGCGACGGCTTCCCGGAAAGGCCCCTTCCAGTCGAGGGCGCCGCGCTGGGCGGTCGTGCTGCAGTTGGCGTACATCCAGTCCATCCCCTTTTCCGCAACCAGGCGGATCAGGCTCTGGGTCAGTTCTTCCACGGTTTCATTGAACGCCTCGCTCGGGCTGTGGCCGTTTTTCCGCAGCACATTGTACTGGGCTTCCATGACGCCGGCGAGGCAGCCCATCAAAACGCCCCGTTCGCCGGTTAGATCGCTGAAGACTTCCTTCTCAAACGTCGTCGGGAAAAGATAGCCGGAACCAACGGCGATGCCGAGGGCTATGGTCTTTTCCGTTGCCTTGCCGGTAGCATCCTGAAAGATCGCGTAGCTGGAATTGATGCCGCTCTTGTCGAGAAAGTTGTTTCTCACCGAGCGGCCGGAGCCCTTGGGCGCCACGAGGATCACATCGATATCCGCCGGGGGAACGACGCCCGTCTGCTTGCTGTACGTAATTGAGAATCCATGAGAAAAATAAAGGGTTTTACCCTTGGTCAGGCACGGTTTGACAATGGGCCAAAGCTGTGTCTGCCCGGCATCGGAGAGCAGATATTCGATGATCGTCCCCCGCTTCGCCGCTTCTTCTACCGAAAAAAGGGTTTCGCCGGGGACGAAACCGTCGCGGATGGCCTTCTGCCAGGTTGCGCCTCCCTCGCGCTGTCCGACAATCACCCGAATCCCGTTGTCCCTAAGGTTAAGCGCCTGGCCGGGCCCCTGCACCCCGTAGCCTAAAATCGCGATCGTTTCCCCGCTGAGGACCGCCCGTGCCTTCTCCAAAGGAAACTCATCCGAGGTAACAACCTCCTCCCAAATGCCGCCAAAATTGATCTTTGCCATATTCTGCTCCTTTCGTTGTTGTGGAAAGCACTCGCTGTGCTATATCCCTAAATAAAACCTCTCACAGGTTTTTCCCTCCCTCTATCGCCGTCCGGCAGGGAGTCCCTCTTGTTCGAAAAAACTATCCAGTTTTTTCGTTTTTTACCGTCCGGGCGGCTGTCGGAAAACGGCAATCGCCCCGGTCCGATTCATCTCCTCCACCCCGAACGGTTCGAAAAACTTGAGTATTGCCGCAGTCTTGTCAGTATTGGCCGTAATTTCCAAAATAAGATAATCCTCATCCATCGCGACGATTTTGCAGCCGAACAGATCGATTGCCCGGAGAATCTCCTGGCGGTTTTCCTCTTTGATGCGCAGACCGATGATCATCAGTTCCCGCTTGACGGAAGGGATATCGGTCAGATCGGTCACCGAAACGATATCGACAAGCCGGTCGAGCTGTTTTTTGATCTTGTCGGTAAAATCCCTGTCCGCCCGGCTGGTAAGCGTAATCCGCGAAACATCGGGATTGGTGGTTTCGGCGACGCAGAGGCTCCGTATATTGTAGCCCTTGCTGCTGAAGACGCCGGCAATCCGGGAGAGCACCCCGGGCTGGTTGTTGACGAGCAGCGAAATGATATGTTCCTGAACTGCCATTATTTTTCAACCTCCTTTACATACCTGCACGTTTGACGAATTTGCGAAAAGCCGATGCTGCCCTTGCTTTTCGTCCCGTTGTTTATTTGCCGGAAATCATCTCCACGTTTGACTTGCCCGGAGGAATGATCGGATAGACGTAGGTGTCCTGATCGATGACCACCTCCACGAGATAGGGGCCTTTCGCCTCTTTCATCCGCGCGATTGCCGCGTCCGGGTTGCCATGCGCGGGAATCCGTTCGGCGGGGATGCCGAAGCCGCGCGCGACGGCGACAAGATCAACCGTGTCGCCGAGGGCGCAGGTCGTAAAACGCGATTCAAAAAACAAATCCTGCATCTGACGGATCATTCCGAGGTGGCCGTTATTGAGGACAACGATCTTGAGCGGCAGACAGTACGAGCTGATCGTCGCCAGTTCCTGGATATTCATCAAAAAACCGCCATCGCCGCTGACAGTAACCACTTCCCGATCGGGGGCGCCGATTTTCACGCCGATCGCGGCGGGGAGGGAAAAGCCCATTGTCCCCATGCCGCCGGTGGTAATGAGGCTGCGGGGAGAAAGGCACTGCCAGGAGCGGACGGTCCATATCTGGTTGAGTCCCACATCGGGAATGACAATCGCGTCCTGGGGCAGCGCGGCCTGAATTTTGCGAATCAGCAAACCCGCCTCCCCGCAACCGTCATCGCCCTCTTTTGCCGCCAACAGCGCCCGTTCCTCGTTTATTCTTGTTTCCCATTGGGAGCGATCACGGGGAGGCACAAGTTCGGCAAGAGCGACAAGGGCGTCTTTGATATCACCGATCCATTGAAAATCGACCTTGATGTTTTTCCCGATCGAGGTGGGGTCGATATCGATCTGAGCGACCGACGCCAGCGGCGCGAACTTGGAAATGACGGAGGTGCTCCGCTCGGTAAAGCGGGAGCCCAAGGCGAGGATGAAATCGGACTGGTGGATCATGCTGTTGGCCAGTTGGTTTCCGTGGGTGCCAATGAAGCCGAGGTCGTAGCCGTTGCCGGAGATGATCGAACCGATGCCCATCATCGTGGAAACAAAGGGTATGCCGGTTTTCTTGACAAAAGCGGTTGCCAGTTCGCAGGCTTCGCCAAGCTTGACACCCCCCCCGACCAGGATGATTGGCCGTTCGCTGCGATTAAGCGCCTCGGCAATCCGGACAAGCGCCTCGCCGTTTTCATGGGGCAACGGAGTGTTTTCCGGAATGTTCCGTGCGTTGCCGCTGTCAAGAGCGCCGAGAATATCCCGGGGAATATCGAGCAGAACCGGGCCGGGCCTGCCGGAGCGGGCCAGGCGAAAGGCGCTGCGCAGAGATGAGGCAAGCTGCTCGGGGTCCCGCACCATGAAGCTGTGTTTGGTGATGGGCATCGTAATCCCGATGATGTCCGTCTCCTGGAAGGCATCCCGGCCCCAGAGGTCGCTGTTCACCTGGGCGGTGATTGCGACCAGCGGGGTGGAATCCATGTAGGCGGTGGCAATGCCGGTAACAAGATTGGTCGCACCGGGACCTGATGTGGCAAGGCATACCCCTGTTTTGCCGGTTACCCGGGCGTAGCCGTCGGCAGCGTGCGCCGCCGCCTGTTCGTGGCGCATCAGGTAGTGGCGGATGTGACTGTCGGCAAGCCGATCATTGAGGGGCAGGGTGTTGGCCCCCGGATACCCGAAAATCGCTTCCACCCCTTCTTCTTCCAGAACTTGTAAAACAATGTCCGCGCCAATGGTTTTCATTTTAAAATTCCCTTCTTTCAATAGCTGTTAATCTCTGTTTACGCTGTTTGTCTTGTTGGGGCACGGCATGCCGTGTCCCTGCTTGCCATTGTCGAACCGCAACCCCTGAAAACAAAAAAGCCGCGATCCTTTGCGGGGTCGCGGCTCGCATCTTCTATTTGATTGTGTCAAAGACGCCGAGCAGCAACCCTCCCGGGGATAATTACTACTACTACGCCCGATATAAGCGATAACGCGTTAAGATAAATCTCTGATTTCTTAATAAACTGATTATTCATGGCTCTTCCCGTTTATGAACATTAATCTTCGCTTTTCGTTCCTGTTTGTGGCGTCTTTCATAGCAAAAAGAAAATGGCTTGTCAAGAAGGTTTTCCGGGGCGCTATGCAAATAGTTTTTCCAGCTCCCGACGAAGCTTGTAGGCATGTGTTGTCTCATCCATCGCTACATCATCCCAGCAGAGCATCTGGCCTTGCTTAACCGGACGAATGACTTTGACGTCATGTGCGAGTCCCAAGGGCAATCCGCCCAGGGCGACCGATTTTTGCGCCGGCAGCAATTTCCCCCAGACGGTGTAACCGCCTTCACCATCGAGGATAGTTCCCGGCTGCAGATCGCTTTTGGCGGTTGCCGCCACATCGGCATTCCAGCATTGCGCTGAGCCCGTTGCTTCCCTACGCAACGCCACGCTCGCCACCGATATGCCAACCTCCAGGCCGATCAGATGCCAGCGCTTATAGAGTGTGAAATATCTTCCGCTGGGATCCGTATGGGCGTTGTATTCCTCAAAACAGTTTTTGATGTATTCTGTCTCGGCCTCCACTGTCACCCAAACACCCATGCGGATGTCATAAGGGATCTTTCTGCCGTCCACCTCCAGCGAGGAAATGACTTCGACCATCCCCTTTTTTTCCAGAACGCCGCCCTCGGAAATTGGGCGGGTTACATAAGGAATATCCTCAACGCTGGCCGGAGGGTAAAGCAATCCATTGCTGGGCACAGACAATCCGGTGGCATTGGCGACGGCGGCGCTCTCAATGGCAGGTTTAGAGCCATCCAGAAAACTGTTGAACATCTTCGGGTTCAAGCCGCCCCGTGCCGCCTGCTCCGGCGTGAGCCCGTAATAGCCCCAGACGGTATCGGGCGTGGATTGATTGAAGTGGGGGAGCCACTTATGGCCGCGACCGGCGGCAACAACCGGAAAACCGCACGTCCTTGCCCAATCCACCAAATCGCAAATCAGGGCCGGCTGATCGCCGAAGGCCAGTGAATAGACCACCCCCGCTTCCGCAGCCTTCCGGGCAAGCAGGGGGCCGCAAAAGGCATCGGCTTCGACTGTCACGTTGACGACGTGTTTGCCATGCCTGAAAGCGAGAAGGCAGTGTTCAACCGCGGCGAGCGGATGTCCCGTGCATTCAACGATGACGTCAATGGCCGGATGTTTGACCAGCGCCTCCCAATCCTCGGAAATGCAGGTGAACCCCGTTTTTAGCGCGTCATCGAAGGATGCGGCAGCGGATTGCTGATCCTTCCAGCCAACGCGCGCCAGGTTGCGTTTGGCCCCTTCGGGCGAGAGATCAGCGATGCCGACTAAATGAACGCCGGGGATATTGGGCAGTTGCGCCAGGTACATCGAACCAAACTTTCCGGCGCCGATTAGTCCCACACGGATTGCTTGATGATTGGCGGCGAGTTGTTGCAGTTTTGCATGCAGGCTCATAAAGTTCCCCCCTGGAGATGAGCAGAAAATGATGTTGACACTGTTTTTCTGTGATATTATAGGGGAAACAATTAACGTAGTCAAGAACACTCGCCAGAACACTCGCCGGGTTTCAACATAAGGGCAGTTCCGCAAAGCCGCACTGGATTTTGCGGTGGTCTAAAGATTATGACCTTGCTTAACCTCTTGCGTGGAACGGGGTCCAGACGGGAAAGGGCAGCCGCTCTTCGCACCAAAGGGCCGTGGACAAGACAAGATCGTCATTCCCTGCGGCGCCGACAATCTGCAAACCCAGGGGCAGGCCCCGGGGGCCCAAGCCCGTCGGGATGGTGACGGCCGGAACGCCGCAGAGGCTCCAGATGGAGCAGAAGGCAGGGTTGCCCGTCTGGGCAAGGGTGGCCGGCGCCTCGCCTGTTGCGGGCGGGGTGATGATGGCGTCGAACCGGGCAAGAAAAAGCCTCAGTTCGTCCCGGAGGCGAAGGCGTTGGGAAAGGGCCTGCTGATAGGCAACCACTCCGATCTTTGATCCTTTGGCAATGATGTCCCGCAGGGTTGCGCTCAAAAGCGGGGCATGGCTGAGCGCAAGTTCCTCCATGTTAAAGGCCGCTTCGGCCGCCATGAGCGTCTGGATCGTTCCTTGCGCAAGCTCGAAGCTCTCCGGCAGTTCACACTCTTCAACGCGGGCGCCGCCTGTCCGCAATCTTGCGATTGTGTTTTGGAAATTTTGCCGGGCGTGTTCATCGGCCTGTTCCCAGACTGGGGTTTTTATGGCCGCCAAAAACGGTGAGGCGCCGCGTTTGACGATGGCGGGGGAGATGTGCGCATTTTCGGCGGACAGTGAAGCCGCAAACCAGGCGGCATCTGCGACGCTGCGGGTAAAGACGCCCGGCTGATCCAGCGTGTGGCTGAATGTCAGAGCCCCCTCTACCGGGATAACCCCCTGGGTCGGCTTGAACCCCACTATCCCGCAAAAAGCGGCGGGGCGGATGACGGAGCCGTTGGTCTGCGTTCCTATGGCGGCGGGGACAAAACCGGCTGCAACCGCCGCTGCCGAGCCGCTGGAAGAGCCGCCCGGCGTATGGAGTATGTTCCAGGGGTTGCGAGTCTTGCCGGGCGCATAAAAGGCGCATTCCGCGGTAACGGTCTTTCCCATTACAAAGGCGCCCTGCTCCTGGAGTCGTTCTACCACACGGGCCGATTTTTCAGGAATATTGCCGGCAAATGCCGGAGAACCCATTTCCGTCGGCACGCCGGCGGTGGCGTAGATATCCTTCACCCCGACGGGTATCCCCTGCAGCGGGCCGGGCGCCTCCCCCTCCTTGAGGCGGCGATCGGAAAGGCGGGCGGCCCGCAGGGCCGCCTCTGGCTCAAACCATGCCCAGGCGCGGATTTCTTCATCATCCAGGCTAATCCTCGCAAGCAGCGCCCGCGTGTATTCTTCGGAGGTGAAACGCTTTTCCGCAATTCCCTTAACCGCGTCAATCAGGCTTAAGGCAGAAAGCGGCCTATCCATGCTTGACCTCCGGATTAAGCAGGTCCGGGGGATTGCCGGCAGTCAGGGCGGCGACGAGATTTTCCGCAGCCTTCATCGCCATTCTCAGGCGGGTCTTTTCAGAAGAACTGGCGATATGGGGCGAAAGCACCACATTGGTCAGCTCCCGGAATCCCGGATTCAGCGCCGGTTCCCCCTCAAAGACATCCAGCCCGGCGCCCGCGATTGCACCCGAGCGCAGCGCCGCGATGAGGGCTTTGTCATCAACCACCCCCCCCCGGGCAGCATTGATGAGAATAGCGGATTTTTTCATCCGCGACAGCTCCTGCGCGCCGATCAGATGATGGGTCTGCTGGTTGTAAGGCACATGGAGGGTAACGATGTCCGCACGGCTCAGGAGTTCCTCTTTTGGCACATAGCGCGCCCGGCAGGCTGATTCGAGCTCCGGCGAAACGCGGTTTTGATTGTGGTAAAGCACCTCCATGTCGAATCCGAGCGCCCGGCGCGCCACGGCCTGCCCGATTCTTCCCATGCCGATGATTCCCAGCGTTGCCTGATGGATGTCAAGACCCAGCAACTGCTTCAGTTCCCACTTTTCCCATTTACCGTCCCGGAGGTACCGCTCCGCTTCGGTCAGCCGGCGGGCCGCGGCGAGGATCAGCGTCCAGGTGAAATCGGCGGTTGTATCGTCCAGAACGCCGGGGGTGTTAGTGGCCATGACGCCATGGGCGCTGCAGGCGGCAAGATCTATATTGTTGTAGCCGACGGCGATATTGCATACCGCCTTCAGGTGGGGGCAGCGCTCCAGCAGCTCCCCGTCGATCCGCTCGGTCAGGGCGATCATGGCCCCGTCCTTGTCGGCAAGCCTCTTCGCCAATTCCTCGGCGGTAAGCACGCTGTCTTCCTGATTGGCCTCAATCTCGAAATGAGCCGCCAGAAAATTCAGCGCCTCAGCAAATACCTCCCGCGTGATCAATATCTTTTTTTTCATGCTTCCTTCCTCTTTCCCCTCTAACATGATGAAAATCTATGCGGAGCGCGTGAAAATCATAAGGCTCGCTCTGCGCCCGCGATGGTAACGGACGTCTTGAGCGCCCCGGTTTGCTCCTGCATGAAGACAATCATGAAGGGGATTTCACCGTTCGGCAAAACCCGCTCGCCGGAGAAGTCGCTTCCCTGGGGAATAGACAGCTCCCGCTGAATCTCCGCCTCCGTCATTGCCCCCAGTTCCTCGTCCGTCAGAGTATTGCCGCAATAGACTATCTTTTGCCCGAGGACAACATCATAGGGGTCGGCAACGACCAGGCGCACTTTTATTCCGGAAACCGGATAGGCGGCCTGATTCACGACAATCCCCTCAATAACATGGAGACTGCCCGTGATGATGTTCGTGACGGTGCGCTGGCGCAAATCCTTTACCAGCAAGGCTTCAAACGGCGCCTTTGTGTCCGTCTTCTCCACCGGAACAAGGTTTTCCAAAACGGGAATACCCTGGAGATAGGGAGCAGCCTCCTTCAGCGCTTCACTTCTGATCTCAGGAGAAACGAACAAAACAACGGCGCCTGCGACAATCGCGATGAATAAAAGGAGCGCAATCAGCGCAAGGATAATTCTTCCCCAGCGTCGCCGCTTTTTGGGTCGTTGCTGCGGCTTGGCAACCTTCTCCCGGAGCTCCTCCTCTGTTTCATTCACCTGACCAAGGAGTGACAAATCCTCAGGTTTTATATCGTGATCAGGGAGGCCCGATAAGGGGTCGCTTTTAACATCGATCACCGGCTCACTTTCCGCTAAAGGCTGCTCGGCAAGCGGGGCTGCCTGCGTGATTTTCTCATCTGCATTTCCCATGGTTCCGTTGCCCGGAGGAAAACGATCATCGGGCGCCCGCTTGGCATCGCTGATTCTGACCGAAGCGATCTCGTCCGACTCCCCCAAGCGGTGGTTGGCCGGTTGCAGCTGGAAAAAAACATTCTGGCAGCGGCTGCAGCGCACCCAGGCGCCGTCGCCCGCAAGCAAAGAATCATCAAATCTGTACTGGGTTTCACACTTCGGGCACTGTATAATCATAGCCCCTCCTTACATTCAGACAATTTATAAACATTAAGCTTCGCTTATTTAATTTCCCCTTAATACGCGTACTTCAGGAAAATAACGATATTTTTCGTCACAATCAAGCCCGTACCCGACAACAAACTCATCAGGAATGGAAAAGCCGACGTAATCGGCCGTAAAGGGCAAGCGTCTCCGGGACGGCTTGTCGAGCAGGACGCAGACCTTCAGCGACGCCGGCTGCCGTTGCTTCATAATATCAACAAGGGAAGAAAGGGTGAAGCCCGTATCCAATATGTCCTCCACGATCAGCAGATCGCGTCCCGTAACCGACGTCTCGACATCCTTGCCCAGCACGATCCGCCCCGAACTTACCTGATTTCTTCCGTAACTCGCAATCCGGACAAAATCAACGGCACTGGGAATCTGGATCATGCGGATCAGATCAGCCATAAAAATGAAGGCGCCTTTGAGAACACCAACCACAAGCAGATCCTTCCCCTGATAATCTCGGGTTATGCCGGCCGCCAATTCTGTTACCCGGCCCATAATTTCCTCTTTCGGCAAGAGCACCTCGGTCGCCGATTCTTTCACTACAGCCCCCCATTGCCATCTGCCGCACGGCTTTTCAGTGTTTGCCTGACACCATAGTCCTTTTTCAACCTTAGCTTTTCCTGCCCCTAACATGGCGTTTGCTCAAGAGGATGGAACCAAGCCGGAAGAATGGTCGCCCACTCCCGCAAAAAAGCTATTTTGGGACACTAAACGACACCGTAAAGCCTGTCAATAAAAAACATAAAAAATAAACCTGATTGCAGTCCTATTGCTAAAATGTTACTGAACGCAGCCAAAATAACGAACCGATTTTATGCAGACTTTCTGCGAGAAAAGGAAGTAAATGACCAATTTTCCAGCAATTAATCTTGACGATATCCTTCTTTCCGTCGAAAAGCCGAGCCGCTACACGGGAGGTGAATTGAACGCCGTCCGCAAGGATCCGGCAGGACGTCTCAGTTTCGCCCTTGCCTTCCCGGACGTTTACGAAATCGGGATGTCGCATCTCGGGCTCCAGATACTGTACGGGATTCTCAACAGGATGCCGGATGTCCTCTGCGAACGCTGTTACGCCCCCTGGCCGGACATGGAGGAGAAACTCCGCCAGCACGGACTTCCCCTCTGCTCGCTGGAATCACGCCGCCCGCTTTCCGCCTTCGACATCGTCGGCTTTTCCCTCCAGTACGAGCTTTCCTATACGAATATCCTCATGATGCTCGATCTGGGAGGGATTCCCCTGAAGCGGGGAGAACGGGGAGACAAGCACCCGCTGATAGTCGCCGGCGGCCCCGCGGCCTTCAACCCTGCCCCGCTTGCCGATTTTATCGACCTTTTTGTCATCGGCGAGGGAGAGGAGGTCATCTCGGAAATAGCGCTTTCGGTACGGGAGGTACGAGGTAGAGGCGGAAACAGGGAGGAGCAGCTTGCGGCTCTGGCCACCATCCCGGGAATCTACGTTCCTTCCGTCCATCAGGAAAACGAACGGATAAAAATGCGGATAATCGCCGATCCCAGCAGATGGCGCGAACCGCTTACCCCAATCGTGCCGCTGATGAAGACCATTCACGACCGGATAAGCCTGGAGATCGCCCGGGGCTGTACGCGGGGCTGCCGCTTTTGTCAGGCGGGAATGGTATGGCGTCCGGTTCGGGAAAGAACGCCCTTCGTACTCGAGGAAATGGCCGAAGGGATGCTGAAAGCGACCGGTCATAACGAAATATCACTGCTCTCGCTCAGTTCCGGAGACTATTCCCATATCGAATCGCTGCTGGCAACGCTGATGGACCGTTATTATCCACAGCGCATCGCGATGGCGCTGCCCTCGCTGCGCGCTGAGACAATCACCCCCCGGCTGATAGAGGATATCAGGCGGGTCCGGAAGACCAGCTTTACCCTCGCCCCGGAAGCGGGCACCCAGCGGCTGCGGGATGCCATCAACAAGGGGAACACCGAGGAGGCGCTGCTGACAACGACGGAGCGGGTGTTTGCTGCCGGCTGGCGAGGAGTGAAACTCTACTTCATGCTGGGCCTTCCCGGGGAACGTAAGGAGGATCTCGAAGGCATCATCGAGCTTGCCCACAAGGTTCTGCGGACGGCAAAAAACCGGGGACAGGTTACGGTGAGCCTCTCAACCTTTGTCCCGAAACCGCACACCCCTTTCCAGTGGGAGCGCCAGATCGGGATCGAGGAAATAAACGAACGGCAGGATTTCTTCAAGCAGCGTCTCAAAAACCGCAGCATCAGCGTCAAATGGCACGATGCCCGGATGAGCCAGCTCGAAGGCATTTTTTCCCGCGCGGGAGCGGAAACCGGGGCGCTGATCGAACAGGCGTACCGCCTCGGCTGCCGGTTCGACGGCTGGGGCGACAAACTCCGTTTTGATTTATGGCAGGAGGCCTTGCGCCGGACAGGAATCGACGCCGCTGCCTATCTGCGGGCACGCTCTCTTGACGAAAAACTGCCCTGGGAAATTATCGACTGCGGTGTAAGCCGTGAATTCCTGCTTGCCGAAGCCGCAAAAGCCAAAACAGAAACGGCAACGCCGGACTGCCGCACCGGCCCGTGCAGCAACTGCGGCGTCTGCGACCATAAGACCATCAGGGTCGTTACCGCCCCCAAGGACGCTCCGGCCGGTCAGTTTATCTCCACCTTCGCAAAAGCGCCGCTTTCTGCCGGGCGGGAGCGAAGTTTTCGCCTGCGCTTTACGAAACTTGGCGCGGCGCGGTTTCTTTCCCACCTGGAACTTTCGTCCGCGCTCAGCCGGGCGATGATGATGGGGGGTATCTTTTTCGCCTATTCCCAGGGTTTTCATCCCCATCCGCTGATCTCGTTTTCCGCGGCCACGTCGGTCGGCATGGAAAGCCATTGCGAGCTCGCCGACATCCGCATCCATGATCCCGAAATCGCAATTCCCGAGCTTCCGGCCCTGATCAACGGCGGCCTTCCGGAGGGTGTGCGGGTGACGGCAATCCGGGAACTGCTTCCCAACGACTATTCCCTTGCTAAACTGACGACGGGATTTAATTATACGATTGTTTTGCCGGATAAAATTGAGAAAGGCAACCTGGGGCAAATTGAGGAAGCGATGCAGCGCTTTCTGGCGGAGCAGCATTTTCTGGTCAACCGGGGAAACGATCCCAAGGCCGGCGCCTCTTCCCCCAAAGAAAACATCAAAGATATTCGCCCGTTCGTGGCGGCAATGACGCTCGACGGAGCCGCAGGGGTTATTCACCTTTCTGCGAACGCCGGCGCAGTGGGCACAATCCGTCCGGCGGAGCTTCTGACCTCGCTGTTCGGCTTCACCGACGAGGAATCCCACCGATTTCGCATTGTCAAAACTGCCGTGCGCGCGGCCGTTTTTGCCGGAGCTGACGATCGGAAAATTTTTCTGGGGTGATAAAATTGTTGCCCACGCAACAAGCTGATAAATTGTCTTGACAAAAGTGCCTTCCTTTCGGTATCATCGGCGTTCAAAATTTTTTAGAGGGATATGAGCCATGTATGCAGTGATAAAAACAGGCGGCAAGCAGCAAAGGGTCTCTGAAGGAGACGTGGTAGCCATTGAGAAGATAAATGGCGCAAAAGGGGATACGGTCGTTTTTGACCAGGTTCTCATGGTCGGCAAAGACGATGATATCCGGATCGGCAGGCCCGTTGTTGAGGGCGCCAAGGTGACCGGCGAAATAGTCTGTCAGACAAAGGGTGACAAGATAGTCGTCTTCAAGATGAAAAAAAGGAAGGGCTATCACAAGAAGATTGGTCACCGTCAGGAACTGACCAGCATGAAAATCAAGGAAATATCCATTTAGGGGGAAGACGCTATGGCACATAAAAAAGGACAGGGGAGCTCCCGGAATGGAAGAGACAGCAATTCCCAGCGGCGGGGCGTAAAGAGGTTCGGCGGCGAAAAGATAACGGCCGGAACCATTATCGTGCGGCAATTGGGCACTGTATTCCATCAGGGGAAGAATGTAGGGCTGGGCAAGGACTACACCATTTACTCCCTGATCGACGGCTTCGTGAAATTTGAACGGCTCGATAAAAAGAGACAGAAAATAAGCGTTTACGCTGAGGCGTAATGCGGTTGACTGCTCTGCGGACACCAGCGGCGCCATTGGCCTCTCTCCCTCAAATACCGGGGGTTAGACATCCAGGCGGATTTTGTCAGCCAACGTTATCCCATGAATAATTTTTCCGATAGCGGCCGGTGGGGAGCTTTGGCGACCTCCTGCCGCTCTTTTTTTCCGCCAGTTTGCGCAACCGGTTATGGATGCGCAATGCCGACCCTCTTCCTCTTCGTTGCGGTTTTATTTATTAGAACACCGGCAGCAATAGACTCGCTTCCCGCTTTTACGTTCCTGCCCCTTTGGATAAGCCTCAAAAAAACAGTGTGGCGTGTGCTTGTCCTCTCCAAAATTGAGCGCTGGATGCAGAGTGTTTTCCAGTATCATGAAAAATTTATTTAGATCAATTGTTTACGATCATGTTTTCAGGAGAAAATGCCCGTTTCGATATCCCTCGCCAGTAGCGGGGGCGGCAGCTTTTGAGTTAATTAAATTATACGAGGGAGGCAATGGCAAAACTCCATTTCTGTCATTCCCGCGACGCTTCTGGGCGGGAATCCAGTTTGTAACTCTCTAAAATCATGGATGCCCGACAAGAGCATTCGGGCATGACGAAACGTTTTGCAATTACCTCGAGGTTGTATTTTAAGATGAAATTTATTGATGAAGCGAAAATTTATGTCAAGGCCGGCGACGGAGGGCGAGGCTGCGTCAGTTTCCGACGGGAAAAGTATGTCCCCCACGGCGGACCGGACGGCGGCGACGGAGGACATGGAGGAGATGTAAGCATCCGGGCCTCCATGAGCAGACGCACGCTGCTTGATCTCAAGTTTCGCCAGCACTACGTGGCGAAGCACGGGGGACACGGCGAAGGAAGCAAGCGCACGGGCAAGAACTCGGAGAACGTGGAGATCCTTGTTCCCGTGGGTACGGTAATCCGGGAGGCGGAAACCGGCGAGCTGCTTGCCGACCTGACTGTTGACGGCGCCGTCTGCATAGTCGCCAAAGGGGGCATGGGAGGTCGGGGAAACGCGAGATTTGCCACCGCCACCCGGCAGACGCCGCGCTTCGCCCAGCCGGGGATAGAGGGGGAGGAGCGCTGGATCACCCTGGAGCTGAAGCTTCTTGCCGACGTCGGCATTGTCGGACTTCCCAATGTCGGAAAATCCACACTTATTTCCAGAATATCCGCGGCCCGGCCCAAAATCGCCGACTACCCTTTTACAACGCTGATTCCCAATCTTGGCGTTGTCCAGTTCGGCGAACATGAATCGTTCGTGGTCGCCGACATTCCGGGACTGATAGAGGGCGCCCATACGGGACAGGGCATGGGCATAAGGTTTCTGCGTCATGTCGAGCGCACCTCGGTTTTGTTGCATATAATCGATATATCGCCCGAAGAGAGCCGCGGCGCCTGGCATGATTATGAACTGATCAACAGGGAACTCGAATTTTTCAGCCCGGAGATGCTCACCAAACCCCAGATCGTTGCCATCGGCAAGATCGATCTTCCCATAACCGAAGAGCGCTTAAAAAAGGAATTTGACATCTTCGCCGAAAAAGGCATAAAGTTATTTCCCTTTTCGGCGGTAACGGGAAAAGGCGTTCCGGAGTTAATCCGCGAGATGGTCTTGCTGATTTCACGGGGAGAAAAAACAGGCGAATCACAGGACATCGTTGATCAATAGCGCCTTTGCTCCCATTCCGTTCGGGATGGACAGGCAAGAGGAGAAAAACCTCTTTGAGGAGCGGTAAATTATGACACGCAAAGAACAGCTTGGGAATGTCAAAAGAATTATCGTCAAGGTCGGCAGCGCCGTCCTGACCGGCGAGGACGGCATCGACCTTGAAGTAATCGAGCAACTGGTTTCCGACATTGCTGCCTTGCGCGAGCAGGGATTCCAGGTAATTTTTGTCAGTTCCGGGGCTATTGCCTGCGGCAAACACCGATTGGGAATCCCAGGAAAACTTAAAAGCCTGCCTCAGAAACAGGCCGCGGCGGCGGTAGGTCAGGGAAGACTGATGCGGGTATATTCCAACGCGTTCGGCAAGCACGGGCTTTTCGTCGGCCAGGTGCTGCTGACAATGAGCGACATCACCGACCGCAAACGGTTTCTCAACATCCGCAATACCCTGTTTCAATTGCTGGACTGGGGGGTAATCCCCATCATCAACGAGAATGACACAGTTGCGGTCGAAGAGATAAAGTTTGGAGATAACGACAATCTGGCCGCGATGGTCGCCAATATCGTCGAAGCGCATCTTGTCGTCAATCTGACCAGTACAAACGGACTGTACGATCAGAATCCCAGCAGCTCCAAAAAGGCGAAGTTGATCGCCCTGGTGACCGAAATCACCGATGCCATAGAAGATGCCGCGAGCGATGAAGGCACCAGTGCGGGGATTGGCGGCATGAAAAGCAAGGTTCTGGCCGCGAAAAAGGTTATTGCCATCGGCACCCCTTACATTATCGCCCCCGGCAAGCGGAAAGGCGTCCTGCAGGAGATTTTGGAAGGCAAGGAGATTGGCACCCTTTTCCTGCCCTCAGCGGCTCATCTGAACAGCCGAAAATACTGGATTGCCTTCACCCTGCGCTCCCGTGGTCGCCTGTCCGTGGACGAAGGGGCCAAAACGGCGTTAGTGCAGGACGGAAAAAGTCTTTTGCCTTCAGGCATAACGCATATCGAGGGGGATTTTGCGGTAGGAGATCCGGTCAGTTGCGTTGATTTGGCGGGGAACGCCATCGCCAAGGGGCTTGTCAACTACAGCTCCGAAGATATGCGAAAAATCATTGGTCTGAAGAGCTCGCAAATCGAGCAGGCGCTTGGCTACAAGGACTACGACGAGGCAATCCATCGCGACAATCTTGCCGTGATTGTGCATCAGAGCGGCAAGGCAAAGGGCTGAAATAAAGCCGAAATGTTCCATTGACACGAGAAGCCTTTTTTTATAATCTGCAGTTAGCTTATAGAGTTTTCAGCGAATATCTTGCGTAAGAACTTCATCAGGAACAGGAGCCCTGCTCCGATAGCATAACTAACTGACTTTCTAAACATCTTCTTGAAGACCAACGACATAGTTGTTCAGGAGGGGGACATGAAGAAGGAAATAGCCGTTTTTTTAGGAACGCTGTTGGGGGTTGCCTCCATATTGGGCTTTACCGCGACGTCCGGAGCAGCCGTTATCAGCGCAGCGACCCAAGCCTGCATAGACTGTCACGAGACTATTAATCCGGGAATGGTCGCCGATTGGAGAAAGAGCCTTCATGCGACTGTATCCCCGGCAGAGGCAATAAAGAAACCACTTCTGGAGAGGAGAGTCTCCTTTAAAAACCCACCCCCGGGGCTGGAAGCGACGGCCGTCGGTTGTGCCGAGTGCCACACGCTGAATTCCGATGCTCACAAAGACACATTTGACCATAACGGGGTCAAGGTGCATATTGTAGTCAGTCCCAGGGATTGCGCAACCTGCCACCCCGAGGAGGTAGCGGAATACGGCCATAATATCATGTCCCAGGCGCATGGAAACCTTTTGCAAAATCCCGTTTATAAGAGCATGATGGATGCGGCCAACTGCCTGCAGAAATTCGACGGCGTCCGCGCCCGGCTTACCACAGTTGATAAACTTACCGAAGAGGATTCCTGCATCCACTGCCACGGGACGAAGGTCGAGGTTACGGGCAGCAAGATTCGTGAAACCTCAATGGGCGAGATGACATTCCCGGTTCTTTCCGGATGGCCGAGCGGCGGCGTCGGGCGGATAAACCCGGACGGCTCGAAGGGCGCCTGCACAGCCTGTCACACCCGTCACGCCTTTTCCATCGAGATGGCCCGTAAGCCTGCGACCTGCTCGGAGTGCCATAAAGGACCCGACGTGCCAGCTTACAAGGTTTACCAGGTCAGCAAACACGGCAATCTTTATGAATCGGCCGGCGACAAATGGAACTTCAGCGCCGTGCCCTGGACGGTCGGAAGGGACTTTACCGCGCCGACCTGCGCGACCTGCCACGCAAGCCTTCTTGTCAACGAAGCCGGCGATGTTGTCGCCAAACGGAGCCACCAGATGAACGACCGAAGCGCCTGGCGGCTGTTCGGTCTGCCCTACGCCCACCCCCATCCCCAATCCCCCGATACCACAATCATCAAAAACAGGGCGGGGCTTCCCCTCCCCACGGAACTTACCGGAGAAACGGCTGCCGGTTATCTGATCGATAAAAAAGAGCAGGGCAAGAGGCGTGCCTCCATGCAGGCGATATGCCTTCAGTGCCATGCAACTTCCTGGGTGGACGGCCACTTTGCCCGTCTGGAAAATTCAGTCGAGACCACCAACCAGATGACCAGGACCGCCACCGACATCATTCTCGCCGCCTGGAAAAAGGGACTCGCCAAAGGACTTGACAAGAAGGACAGCATCTTCAACGAGGCCATAGAGCGGATGTGGGTTGAACAGTGGCTTTTCTACGCCAACTCGACCCGTTTTGCCTCGGCGATGGGCGGGGCGGATTACGGGGTCTTCGCGGACGGCCGCTGGTATATGTCAAAGAACATCCAGCAGATGGCAGACTGGCTGTTTTTTCTCGAGGCAGCGCAGAAAAACGAAAAAAATGGTAGAACTACAAAAAAATAGATGCCTCGCCTCAGCATTGCCGGGGTGGCGGGGAAACTGAATCAAAACTGACGATGTTAAGACACGATGAAACAGATCACAATATTTGCATTTAAGAATAATCCGCTCTGCTTTATGCATGTCCTTTTAAACGCGCTCGATCTTCACGAAAAGGGGCTGGGCGGAAGGATCGTTTTCGAGGGGGAAGCGACAACGCTGATTCCCATTATGGCTGAATCGCCGCATTTCCTCCATTCGCCGTACGCAAAGGTCAAAGAAAAGGGGCTGATCGATGCGGTATGTCGGGCGTGTTCGATAAAGATGGGGGTTCTTGAAGCTGTTGAAAAAGAGGGGCTTCCGATCGCCGGCGAGATGTCCGGTCATCCGGCCATGTCCAAATATATCGCCGCCGGCCAGGAAATAGTTGTCATGTAACTGCTCAAAGGATAGGCTATAAACTTTAGGGCGAAGAGCCTGAGCGGCAACCGTCAGTTAACCAAAATACTAACAATATCAAGTTGGAGGATGATTATGAAGGGCACAAAAATAACGGAAGGCATCTACCGCTTGGGGGTAAACCTGGGTGGGGATCTGCTCTTTGAAGGGATGTGGCCAATTCCGGATGGAATCTCGATAAATTCATACGTCGTGCGCGGGGATAAAACCGCGTTGATCGATCTGGTTGAGGATATCGGGGAAAAACCTGCCGAGTACGAACAGGCGCTGGCCTCGCTCTTGCTGAAGCCGGAAGATATAGATTGCCTGATTATAAACCATATGGAGCCTGACCACACCAGCTGGCTTCCGGAATTTTACAGAAGAAACCCGGATGTGGAATTTTACATCACCGCCAAAGGGGCTTCCGTCCTGAAGGCGTTTACGGGGATTGAAAATAATGTTCATATCGTCAAAACCGGGGACATTCTCGATCTCGGAGGAGGGAAGAGCCTGGCTTTTTACGAGGCGCCGAATCTGCACTGGCCCGAAACGATGGTGACCTTCGAGCAAAGTTCGGGAATACTTTTTTCCTGCGACGCGTTTGGTTCCTACGGCGCCATTACCGAGACGATCTTCGACGACCAGCTTTCCTCTGAGCAATACGATTTTTTCATGCAGGAAGCCCTGCGCTACTATGCCAACATCGTCGCCAGCTTCTCGACCTTTGTCGAAAAGGCGATCAGCCTCCTCAAAAATCTCGACATCAAGATCATCGCGCCTTCCCACGGCATTGTCTGGCGGGAGAATCCCGGGGCGATCATCGACGCCTATTCACGCTTAGCGCGCTATATGAACGGTCCGGCCGAACCGGAGATAACGGTTATCTGGTCGAGCATGTACGGAAACACCGAAAAAGTCGTCGCCGCGATGATCCAGGGCGCCCGCAGCGAGGGAATCCCCGTCCATGTTTACCGTACGCCGAAGGATGACATCGGTTTCATCCTAGCCTCGGCGTGGAAATCGGCAGGCCTTATAATCGGAATGCCTACCTACGAGTACAGGATGTTTCCCCCGATGGCCTGGGTGCTCGATATGTTTGCCCGCAAGAAGGTGATGAATAAAAAAGTGCTGCGCTTCGGTTCCTTCGGCTGGTCGGGCGGCGCTCAGCGCGAGCTGGAGACGCTGACAGAGAAACTCAAATGGGATTTCATGAATCCCGTGGAATGGCAGGGAGCGCCGACCGAGGAGACGCTGAGCCTCGCGGCGGCCAGCAGCAGGGAACTGGCGGCGAAAATAAAAACCGAATTCGGGAAATAGATATTTTTCATTCATCCGGGAAAGGGAGTGCCTTAACAAAGAAGGGATTTTCTTGTGGCCGTTTCTTGCAGGTTAAAACTTTGACTACAACTCAAAGGAGGATGACTATGGGTGTAATGGTAGGCAAACCGGCGCCTGATTTTACGGCAAAAGCATTTCACAAGGGAGGG
The DNA here is from genome assembly GCA_023229765.1 of Syntrophales bacterium. Classification (NCBI taxonomy): domain Bacteria; kingdom Pseudomonadati; phylum Thermodesulfobacteriota; class Syntrophia; order Syntrophales; species Syntrophales bacterium. The sequence continues at coordinate 126,988 of JALNYO010000006.1, forward strand.
GCGAAACAGATCAAACTTTCCGATTATCGCGGCAAGTGGGTTATGATCTGTTTCTATCCAGCAGATTTCACGTGTGTATGACCAACCGAAATCTCTGCGGTCGCAGAGAAATATCCTGAATTCAAAAAACTGAAGGTTGAGGTTCTCGCGGCCAGCGTGGACAGCAACTTTTCCCACAAGGTATGGCAGGAAGTCGAACTGTCCAAGATGGTTAAAAGTGGCATCCCCTTTCCGATGATCGCTGATTCCGGAGGCAAGATAGGCGCCATGTACGGTGTTTATGATGAGGAGGGTGGAGTCGATGTTCGCGGCCGCTTCCTGATCGATCCGGAGGGAGTTCTACAGGCAATGGAGGTCCTCACCCCCCCTGTCGGCAGAAATGTTGTCGAAGTTCTCCGCCAGCTCAAGGCGTTCCAGCATCACCAGAAAACCGGCGAACTTATGCCCTCCGGCTGGCAGCCCGGCAAACCAACCCTGCCCCCCGAAACTCAGGCTCTTTCCAGGGCAGGTCACGTCTGGGAAATATGGAAGGTTGAAAACGCCTTCTAACAAATCCTCTCTTTCACCCTTCCCCTTTTCCCCGCAACGGAACGGAGAAGGGGAAGGTAAATAGGAATGAAGGAGACTGGAAACATCCGCGATGCCTACGCTGATTTGCCGCAATATCTAATTTTATAAACGGGAAGTCTTGCCTACATGGAAAAAGCCGACTTGAAAACATTAAGCTTCACTGTCAGTAGCTCAGATTTTTTACTCGGCATGCCGAAAAAACAGGTTGATGAAATTGTCAGACAAGGCAAGCTGCAACAACTGCAATCTGGAACAGTTCTGTTTCGTCAGGGCGATCCCGCAACAAGATCTTTCCTTGTTTTAACGGGACGTCTCAAGCTTGGCAAGCTCCATGAACTCGGTAAGGAAGTCTTGATCCGCTATATCGGCCCAGGAGAATTAACGGCGATGATTACGGTTTTAGAGGGACGGGAGTACCCCGTCTCCGCGGAGGCGGTAGGCGCAACCCAGGTTGTTGGCTGGGACAAGCAGACGATGCTTGATTTTATGGCCACATACCCGCCAGTTGCCCTGAACATGATACGCAATTCCCTCGACCGCCTCGAAGACCTGCAGAGCCGCTATCTGGAGCTGCACGCTGAACAGGTCGAGCAGCGCATAGCGCGCTCCCTGCTCAGGCTCATGAAACAGTCCGGGAAAAGGTCAGGCGACGAAATACTGATAGATTTTCCGATCAGCCGCCAGGAATTGGCGGATTACACCGGCACAACCCTCTATACAGTCAGTCGGACACTGAGCGCGTGGGAAAAGAAAGGGTGGGTCAAATCCAAAAGGGAGCAGATCATCATCGCCAATCCTCACGCCCTGGTACTGTTCTCGGAAAATGCAGGTTAAGAACCATTCCCTCGCCTGTCAGGCGAGTGGTCGCGGCTTGTCGCTCTTTGCTGGGCTCCCCGCAATGAAAATATTCTTGACATAACGGGTTGCAATCTATAGCTTCAGCAGACGATTGCGGGTATTAAAGAGGTGCGGGACAGTGAAATAAATTAAAACCCGCAGCTATATTCTGCCTGTGTTGTTCAAGGGCATTTTACAAATGTTTCCCGGAGAAAGCTTATGAACGCCGAGAAGGTAAAAGAGATAGAGGAAAAGATTGCCGATTTGAAGGCGCGCTGGCCGGCTCATTCGGTGCGACCTTCGATGTGGCAGGAACTTGAAGACCTGGAAGAAGAATTAAAAAAAGCAAAGGAAGAGAAGTAGCGTTTTTTGAAGGCAAAATACCTTATTCAGAAGGAGAGAAAAAAAATAAATGAAAATATCTGTATGCGCCAAGGGTGGCAGCGGTAAAAGCACGATTGTAACGCTATTGGCGAATGAAGCAAGAAACAGGGGCAGTCGGGTTCTGATAGTAGATTCCGACGAATCAAATTCTGGTCTTTACAGGATGTTGGGTTTTGATGAGCCGCCCGTCCCGCTTATGGAGCTTGTTGGCGGCAAGTCGAGCTTGAAACAGAATATGAAGAAACTCGACATCTTTGCCGGCGATAAAATCCCGGTTGACGACATTCCCGCCGGGTATTTACTGCAGCATGACCACATAATGCTGGTCAGCATCGGGAAAATCATGCAGTCGCTGGAAGGCTGCGCCTGCCCGATGGGGGTCTTAAGTCGTGAATTCCTGAAGAAGATCTCCGTCAAGGACGGCGAGATGGTGATCGTCGATATGGAGGCCGGGGTCGAGCATTTCGGCCGCGGGGTGGAAACGAGCATCGATAATGTGCTGATCGTTGTCGAACCGCCTCTGGAATCAATGGAGATGGCAACAAAGATTCATGGCATGTCCCAGGGAAGCGGCATAAAAAATACCTGGGCGGTGCTGAATAAAATCCCCAATGAAGAAATCAGGCAAAGGCTCGAAGCAGAACTCGCCAAAAGGGGCATCAAGGTTATCGGATGCGTGTATCTTGATCAGGAGATTTTCATGGCCAGCGTGGATGGTCGTGTTCCGAAACAAGGGGCGGCAGCCAACGAAATCAAAGGGATAATGGACTTCATCCTCACAAAGACAGAGGGAAAACATTCCAGCTAATGATTTTTGAAAAGGAGGTACTTTAAAATGTGTTTGGCGTCGGCCTACTTTAACAACGAAAATGGTCCACTTATCATGAAGGATATCGCGCACCTTAAAGCGGATGGCGACAATCTGGAGATAGAGACGCTTTTCGGGGAACGCAAGGCAGTGCAGGGGAAAATCATAGAGGTTGATTTCTTTTCTTCGAAAATATTTCTCGAACAGAACCAGGCGACCGTAATTGAGGGCGACTCTTACCCGTCCCAGCTTGAAAAATAGTCCTGATTTCGAAAATCCTAAGCTTTCGAGGTAATTGCAAAACTCCCCATTTTTGTCATTCCCGCAACGATTCTGAGCGGGGATCTGGTTCTAACTGCTTGAAAAACCATATTATGAACATTAAGCTTCGCTTTCGGGAATGACAAATGGTGTTGCAATTGCCTCTTTCTTAAAATTAAAAAAGGAGAGAAACGCTTGACGAAATCTATCTATGTGATCGACGGTCAGGGGGGAGGAATCGGGGCCACCCTGATCAAGTATTTGCGGGAAGCATATGGAGACTCGGTCGAACTGATCGCCCTCGGGACTAACGCAATCGCCACGGCTCAGATGATCAAGGCAGGCGCCAACCGGGGGGCTTCCGGTGAAAACGCCGTTTGTCGTTCGGTTAAACAGGCCGAGTGCATTGTGGGTCCTGTCGCGATAACCTGGGCAAACGCGATGATGGGCGAAGTGACATCCAAAATGGCCGCGGCAGTTACCTCAAGCGGGGCATTAAAAGTGCTGTTGCCGCTCTTCCGGGAAAAAATAGAGATTGTGGGAATAAATAGAGAACCGCTGCCGCGCCTGATGCAGGCGCTGATAGAACATACAAAAGTGTTCGCGGCAGTTAACACGCAAGACGAGATATAGAATCACATCTCGAATTTTGCAAAGGAATAAAAAGCAAAGGGCAAAAATCCATCGAACGAACGGAGGCTCTCTTATGGTAACCATGAACCCGGCGCCTGCGACGACTCACCAAAAAGGTAACCTCTACCAAATTCCCATCACGGACTTCAAACTGGACCCCGCCCAACCCCGGAAGGTTGTCGACCCCGACGCCCTCGCGGAGCTTGCCGTATCCATTGCGAAGTTCGGCATTCTCCAGCCGCTGCTTTTTCGCGAGGCGGAACAGGGCTGGGTATATATTGTCGCCGGAGAGCGCCGCTTTCAGGCGGCCCAGCAGGCGGGTTTGCTGGTTATCCCCGCCATCTGCGTTACGGGGGACTACGCCGAGATCGCCCTGATCGAGAACTTGCAGCGTCAGGATCTCACCATCGTCGAAGAGGCAGAGGCCCTCCAACGTCTCAAGGACGAGAAAAAGTACACCGACGAGCAACTTTCCGGCGTCATCGGCAAGGCGCGCCAGACCGTAAGCGACATCCTCAACCTGAACAGGCTCCCCTTGGATATCCGGGACAAGTGCCGGGGGGATCGTCAGATTTCCCGTCGGACGCTCATCGATATCTCACGGAAGAAGCAGGAACGCGCCATGATAACGGCCTACAACGCCTACATGGACAACCAGAACCAGGTAAAGGGAAGCCCCCCGTCAGAAGAAAGACCCGAACGACCCCGGCGCTGCCGGGGTGTTGGATGGGCAGGGTGTTTGATGCTCTGCCGGACAGGAACCCAAAATTCGGTGTGTTATACGGATCAACCTAATTATTGTTATGCATGCTGACAAATGAATTTAAATATGGTATAAAGTCGTATGAAATTAGATAGAACCAAAACCATATTAAAACAACAAACCAAACAAGACGACTGCTTTGTTAATGCCTCTTTTCAGGAAAGAATTTCTTTTGTTTGGGATTTGACATCCGAACTGTGGTCATTTAAAGGTGATAGAGATGCTGAACGAAGACTACAAAGACATGTTACAAAGCTTATTAGACAATGATGTAAAATTTCTCATTGTCGGTGCGTATGCCCTTGCCGCGTATGGATACCCGAGAGCAACCGGTTATTTTGATATATGGGTTGAAGCAAGCCCCGAAAATTCTAAAAAAATATTATCCTCCCTTATCTCTTTCGGCTCGCCGACATCAGAATTAACAGAAATAACTTTTATTCAAAAAGGTATAATCTTTCAAATCGGTGTTGCCCCCCGGAGAATAGACCTAATAACCCATATTGATGGCGTTGATTTTAACAACGCTTATCCTTCCAGAACAACAATTGTCATCGAAGGATTAAATCTTCCATTTATTTCTAAAGAAAACCTTATAAAAAATAAAAAATCAACTGGACGAGACAAAGATCTCGTTGACGTAAAGCACCTTGAAGAAAACGGAGATGCATAACAAAGTCAATCCAGCGATCGCTACGCACTGGCTGATTTCTTCGTTAGCGTGCGACACGATGTTGCACTGATTGAGTGTTCTCAGGGATTGTCCTGGAGAACCCGGCATGTTCCTGCCGGACCCTACGTTTGGGATGGGAATGGATAGTCAATCGGGAGACAGCCACTGCCGGTGCGTACAGCGCTGCAATGCAGGTTCCCAACCGCACGGCACTGAACCATCTCAAGCACTTTGCGGATCTCGGATTGGTTCGGAAAATCGGTGCAGCACGTACTACCCGGTTTAAGGTTAATAGGCAATGAGTTATGAGACATGACACCTTCGAATCCCGATTATCGCAATTTTGAGGGGGTTGTCGAGAAGGCCAAGTTGTCTTGTTTCAACAGAGGGCATCGCATCGAGGATCATTTCGTTGACGTCACCGAAATGATCGAGATCGGGAAAGGCGGGCAGCGGCCGGTCAAGACCATTCTTCTGTCTCGTTCGCCAGAACGAGGTGGAAACGTATTTGATTTTCCGGGGTTGTTGGGATAGGCTTCGATCATGATTGATTGTAAAGGGGAACGATGCCGACAATATTACTGATAATAGGGTGGAGGCTTTTTTTCTATGCCAATGAAGGCAACAATTAAAAATCTTCGTTTAAGTGGCGAATATATGACTTTGACCATTGATGGAGACGAGAAGAAATTCAAAATAAAAGACATATCACCCATACTTGATAAGGCATCTGAAGCCGAACGGAATACATTCGAGGTTTCTCCTTCCGGATACGGCATCCACTGGCCTCTGCTTGACGAAGATATAGCGATTGACGGGCTACGGGGAATTGTCCACTCAAGAGAGATGCAAAGAAAATCCGCCTAATCGGGTATATGGCTATTGAATGTGAACCCACAGCTCTTTGTCGGATGGTAATTGTGTAAATGTACTCTATAATGGAGTGCAAAGATAACAGATAAGATGCAGGAAATTGTGACGAATGAAGGGTGAGATGAACAAGAAGGAGAAACGCAGAATTATCATCATTGCCGGGCCAAACGGCGCAGGGAAAACGACTTTTGCCGAAGAGTTTCTACCCAACGAGGCCGACTGTCCCATTTTTGTCAACGCGGATTTGATTGCCGCCGGGTTTGCTCCCTTTGACCCGGATCGCGTCACGATTAAGGCCGGGCGGTTGATGTTATTGGAAATCTTTGAACATGTTCGACATCGAGACAGTTTTGCATTTGAAACAACGTTGAGCGGTCGGGTCTATGCGAGACACATATCGGTGTGGCGGGAGCAAGGATTTATTGTAAAACTTTTCTTTTTGCGCCTTGCCTCACCCGAATTGGCCATCGCTCGGGTATGTCAGAGGGTGAAGGCGGGTGGCCATAATGTTCCGGAAGAGACGATTCGCCGTAGATTCGTGTCAGGCCTCCGCAATTTTGAAGAAATATACAAACCGATTGTAGATGAATGGGCGCTTTATGATAATTCATCGAGAACGTCGATACTGGTCGAAGAGGGAGGCATGAAATGAGTTCGAAAAAACCGGATTCCACCGCAGGTGAAAAAAAACGCGATCCTGATTTCATCAATGCGGAAATTGCATTAAAGCGCGCGGCCTTGAAGGCCAGGCAGCAGGCCCAGCAGGCAGGCATCGGTGTCATCGTGCTACAGGATGGCAAGATCATGGAAGAACGGCCGGATCACGAGAGGCTTGTAAAGGCATAGGAAAAGATTGCCAAACGTAGGCCTATGGAGCGCATATGACATCAGCAACTATCAAACTTTTCCTTCCACGCGGAGACGCGAAAAGCCTACGCATAGCCGAGATCTATCCCTACGCCGTAGCCCAGCGCAAACAACTCATCGCCGATGGCACGCTTACGGCTTCTTGGTCTTCACCAGGGATGCGGAGTTTTCTAGTCCGTCTGCGGCGGCGGCTGTCATACACGGCGGAAGCGCAAACGGACTTACCGCGTGAAAAACGGAGGGTGGCAAGTCGCTCAAACAGCTCGACGAACAGGCCTAACCAGCGGCTTCTGCGGACGACTGACCGCCGCCGCAGAGCCATAGCGTTCGACACAAGGAGAAAAGTGACATCAGATGTTTCATAGCCTTTTACCATTAGTTGGTATCATCGTCGTATTTGTAATCATCGCTGCCTTGTTCAAGGTTCTTCTCAAGAAAGGTAAGCGGGAACCGCAGGGCTACCCGTACGAAAAGGAACCGGCTCTCTTCTCTCCTGCAGAACGTTCTTTCCTGGGTGTGCTTGAGCAGGCCGTCAATGGCCGATACCGGTTTATGGGTAAAGTCAGGCTTGCCGATGTCGTGAAGGTAAAAACCGGAATGAGCAGAAGCGCGTGGCAAAAAGCCTTCAACCGAATCCAAAGCAAGCATCTTGATATCGTGGCCTGTGACCCGGCAACATTGATGGTGGAGTTTGTGGTAGAGCTTGACGATGAGACTCACCGCCAGTCGAAAAGACAGGTTCGAGACGAGCTCGTCAACAAAGTCCTTCAGGCCGCTGGTATCCCCGTATTCCACTTCATCGCAAAAAGAGGGTATTCGGTGCAAGACGTCCGCGGAGTGCTCTCTGAAGCGGAGGCATTGAGTAAGACATGAAAAGACCGTCGAATCAACCGGTCATGCAACAGCGTACCAGAAATGGTCATGAAAAGTGTACCACCCGTGAATTGAGAATATGGTAGCGTTACTCTGCCATATGATTACGAAGGCAAGAAATGCGGCTGATCGAATCTGAAAATATCGAACTGAAGAAATCAACCGGTGAGTTGAAAGCGGGGATTATCTCCCTGGCGGCGATGTTGAACAAACATCAGCGAGGAGAACTCTGGTTCGGGATTAAGAATGACGGTACGGCCGTCGGCCAGAGCATCTCGGAAGCCAGCCTGCGGGAAGTCTCACGGGCGATTGGCGATCACATCGATCCCAAAGTCTATCCGACGGTCGAGCAGGTCATGGTTGACGAGAAGCCCTGCATCTGGGTGCTCGTGGAGGGGAAAGACGCCCCCTACTTTGCTTACGGCAGGGCCTATGTCCGGGTTGGCGATGAAGACCGGCAGTTGAGCGCCAAGGGCCTGGAAGGCTTGATCCTGCAAAAGAACCGCGATCATCTCCGATGGGATACGGAGCTCTGCGATCGGGCGGTCCTTGACGATATCAGCAGCGGCAAACTGAAAAGCTTCCTGAAGGCGTGCGGCCTCAAATACGACACCATCCCCAATGCCCTCGAAAAACTGGGCTTGATCAGGGACGGCAAACTGCTGAATGCGGCCGTCCTCTGCTTTGCCAGGAAGCCGGAGAAGTTCCTTCCCAACGCCAGGTTACGATGTGCCACGTTCGGCGCCGTCGACACGACGGTCACGCTGGACATGAAAGATTTTACCGGCGATGTGTTCACCCTGATCCAAAAGGCGGAAGAGTACATCCTGGAGCATATCAACATCGGCATGCGGCTGAACGGCTTGTTGCGCGTGGATGTTCCCGAGATCGATCCGGAAGCCTTTCGGGAGGCGATTATCAATGCCTTCTGTCACCGGGATTATCGCGAGTACGATTCGGTGAATATCGCCATCTTCAAGGATCGGCTGGAAATCCGCAGCCCCGGGCTGCTTTATGGAGGACTGACTGTTTCGGACATCCGGAATAAGATGGTCTCCGTCAGGCGGAACGAACTTTTGGCGGACCTTTTTCAACGCAGCCACCGGATCGAGAAATGGGGCCGCGGCATCAAGATGATTCTGGAGCGGGAACCTGCCACCGAGTTCGAGGAAGTGGGCACGGCGCTCTTTGTAGCGAGGTTCTGGAGGAAGGGTCTGGAAAAAGGTATCTCCGAAATAATCGGCACACCTTCGGAAGAAACTTCGGAAGAAACTTCGGATAAAATCCTGGCGATCATCCGGTCGGACACGAAGACTACGGCGCGCCAGATTGCAGGCAAGCTGGGATTGTCTTCAAGGGCTGTTGAGATGCAGCTTGCCAAACTCAAGCAGGGTGGTAAGCTCAAACGTGTTGGCCCCAAGAAAGGTGGCCACTGGGAGGCAAATGGCGATTAGGCTTTGTCATTCCCGCAGTGGTTTTGGCTGGTCAACGATGGCGTTAGACCTATGGAGGCATATGACATCAACAACTAACAAACTCTTCCTTCCACGCGGAGACTAATCAAAAAAACGGAGGAAAAATAAATGGCTGCATACGAAAAGGGTAATCTCTACCAAATCTCCATCGCGGACTTCAAACTGGACACCGCCCAACCCCGGAAGGTTGTCGACCCCGACGCCCTCGCGGAGCTTGCCGCATCCATTGCGAAATTCGGCATTCTCCAGCCACTGCTTTTTCGCGAGGCAGATCAGGGCTGGGTCTATATTGTCGCCGGAGAGCGCCGCTTTCAGGCGGCCCAGCAGGCGGGCTTGCTGGTTATACCCGCCATCTGCGTTACGGGGGACTATGCCGAGATCGCCCTGATCGAGAATCTGCAGCGCCAGGATCTCACCATCGTCGAAGAGGCGGAGGCCCTCCAGCGTCTCAAGGACGAGAAAAAATACACCGACGAGCAGCTTGCAGGAGTCATCGGCAAGGCGCGCCAGACCGTAAGCGACATCCTAACCCTCAACAGGCTGCCCATGGAGATCCGGGACAAATGCCGTGGGGAGCGGACGATTTCCCGCACCACGCTGATCACGATCGCCCGCAAGACGCAGGAACGCGCCATGATAACGGCCTACAATGCCTACATTGACAAACAGAACCAGGTAAAGGGAAGCCGTCAGAAGAGAGACCCGAACGATCCCGTTGCCGCCATAGAGATTGTGCAAAAAACAGTGACGAAAATCGATAATATCGACACGACCGCCTGGACGGACGAAGAGCGGGAAAGCTTTCATGTTACCCTCGTCGAACTGAGAGATAAAATCGACAGTTTTCTCTCGCCGAGCCCTGTGCTGGCTTGACGGTTTTCCCCTCCTTTTTCAGAGGGCAAAACTTTTGGAGCGTCGCGTATTCGATAATAATATCGTAGCCTTTCGAATGCCGGTGCACCGGCATTGATTTTAAAACCCGGGGCCGCCGCCGGGGTATTGGATGAACAGGATGCTTGATGTTCTGCCGGACAGGAAATAAGTGATGTGCTCCGGATTACAAGGAGTTTGTAAAATCATTGACATATGAAGCGCGCCGTAGTTATGTGACCATGTACCCAATCGGCGGGTGTTCGCAATCAGATGGACGGGCTTTGAGCCAATTGAGGAGGTTGTATTATGCCGATCCGCATAAGATACCGTGATAAACCACGATATAGGGCGCAACAAAATGAATATAAAGAGCTTATCGCGTTTTTGGTAATCGCTCTGATGACGTGTCACGCGGACAGGAAACCAAAATTCGGTGTGTTATACGGATCAATCTAATTATTGTTAGATATGAAAAATAATATTTGAGGGGTAAAATTATGGGACTAAACCCTTACGGCAGAAAAATCAGTCAGATTTTCAACAACGTTCAATACGATGTTGACTTTTATCAACGAGAATACAAATGGACAGACGAGGGTGATAAAGATTACAAACCCGTTTCTTCTTTACTCAAAGACATATTTTACCGTTTTGATTTGGAAAAATATAAGCCTAACCAAGAGATTAATCAAGAGAGCACCGACAAACTTGAATGGTATTACCTCAACACCTTTATGACAAATCTAATTAAAGGAAGAAAGTATATCGTAGATGGACAACAAAGATTGACAACATTAACTTTAATTTCAATAGGGCTTTATCATTTAAGCATCAAACATAAATTGGCTGACTATCTTAGCGACTCACTTAAAAGTTCAATTGTAGATACCGTTCTTGTCAAGCGGGAAATTTATCAAACGCCGGTGGAAGTCTGTTTTCAAAGAGCGTGTTGCTTGCTTCTGTAGCTTTCGACCGGGTTACCCACAGCCAAGTCCCACCCGCCCGCCATGCTCCGCGAAAGGGCCGCGGGCGGGTGGGACTTGGCTATGGATAACCCTTCGCTCACGGGGTATGGGCACAAAAATAAAAAAAATCCGCCCCGAAGTGTTTCTTAACTTATCGAAAAAACTGTCCTTACAATTTTGTCCACCATAATTGGTTGAAAGTTGGGATCATACTCTTTCCCGGATTTCAGGACACCAAAGATAACGTGAACCAGTTTCCGCATAATCGCGCAGACAATCACTTTCCCATTTTTGCCTTTGTCTTTAAGTCGGTTATAAAAGGCAATCATCACTGGATTGCATTGAATCGACACCAACGCCGGCATGTACAGGGCTTTCCTGAGCCGAGCATGTCCGATCTTACATATCCTGGGTTTGCCTTTAATAGATGATCCTGAGAGCGTTTCCTTCGGTGCGAGACCGATGAATGCCACCAGCTCACGAACATGGTTAAATTTTTCCAGATCATCTAATTCTGCCAGGATGTGAGGAATGGTTACCTTCCCAAGAGCAGGAATAGAATCCAGCAAATCCTTTTTCCGTTTAAGAGTTGGATCTTGTCCTATCAGATCGGCAATTTGTTTTCTGATCTTTTCAATCTCTTGATCCAAATAAGCGATATGTTCTTTGATCAAAAGAGAGACAGATTCATGTGCCGTGCCGATCCGATTTTTCTCTTGGCTTCGCATGTCGATCAGGCTATCTACCCGCCTGACCAAAGCTCTCAGGGATCTGATCTCCGGTGAAGGCGGAATCCATGCACCTGGTTTCATAGCCAAACAGAACCGGGCAATCAAGGCGGCATCAAGTTTATCTGTCTTGGTGCGCAGCAATTCGCTCTGAGCGAATCCTTTGATCCTGGCAGGGTTGACAACGCTAACCATGTGGCCGGCCTCATGAAGATAGATTGCCAGCTCCTCTCCATAGTTGCCCGTGGCTTCCATACAGGCATGGAGCCCTTGAACGCCCTGTTTCTCAAGCCAGAGCCTCAACATCTCAAAACCTTCCGCCGAATTCTTGCAGGTTTTATGTTTTGTCTTCCCCTCTACAAGAAGTGCGGCATCGAACTTCTGTTTCGCAATATCTATCCCAAGAACCGCTACTGACATAGAAATACCTCCCTCAAAAAATATAACCCTCGATAAAAAGCTTCGTTCTAATCAACCTTGCAAGTGCAAACTCATTCCCATATGGGAAGGTTTATGATACCGTACGAGTTATGAACAAAGCAGTGGGAGGAGGATCTACTCTACAAATCATGCTCTCTGGCATCAGGTGAAACACAGATTCTCTCCTCCCATTTTACCCCGGCGTCCCAGGGTAGT